>SYDV01000390.1 GCA_005801395.1 Planctomycetia bacterium
ATGACACTCATTCATACCCAACCTGACAAGTTGGGCGGTGCGCTAGGGAACTACTTGATCGATGAATTCGTGCCCGTCATTTATGAACGCATGAAAAAGCAGGATTTCCCCCTCATTCCTTATGTGCATATGCTGCACCAAATTCCCGATCATGGCATCGAGCATACTTTGGAAACTGGCCGTTATTCCACGGGATTTGCCGCTTTGCACCATACCATCGGCTTCATGACCGAATCCCACATGCTAAAGCCTTATGCCGTGTGTTATCAGGTAACCATGGCGTCGATATTAACCATTCTCGATCTCGCGAGCGAGCAACGGGAGCGCATTTTAACCTTACGCGCTCAAGCTCGGGCCGAAGCACGCGCCGCCCGCGATCGTGCCATCCATTGGGCCATTGATTATCAACGTCCCAGTCATCTCGAATTTCTCGGCTACGAGGCAGAATTTACTCCAAGCGTGCTGGGAAATTATCAACGCCTGTCCTATAATCGCAGTCGCCCCTGGGTACGCCCCATTCCGTTCTATGGTCGCTGCCTTGTCGACGTGCGAGTGGTCGCGCCTAAAGCCTACCTGCTGCCACGACAATGGCGGGCAGTCGCTGATCGTCTACGCTGGAACGGCGTGGTGTTAACCGCACTTACTGCCGACAGCACCTTCACTGGTCGCACGTACCACATCACCGCCGCACCCCTGCGACCCAAAGCTTTCGAAGGCCGATTACTCCACGATGAGGTACGCATTCGCAGCGTCGCCGGAACCTTTACCGCACGGGCTGGTGATTACCGCATCGATCTTGATCAGCCCGCCGCCCGCTATTTAGCCGAAGCGCTAGAGCCAGAATCCCACGATAGTTATTTTCGCTGGGGATTTTTTGACAGTATCTTAGAAAAGAAAGAAACTTATTCCGATTATTTATTTGAGGACATTGCCGTAAAGATGCTCAACGACGAACCGGATTTACGCCGCCAATTTGACAGCTGGTTGAAAAAAAAATCCGCATCTGCGCTCAAACCAAAAAGCCGTGTTAGATTTCATTTTCGAAAACGGCCAAGCCTATACCGAACCCGTCTGGAATACCTACCCAATCGGTCTCATTGACGGCTGACCGACGCCGTTGATTCCAACATACGTTACCTTTTGCCCCTTACGTTCCGAATAGTTAGCTAGGCAAAAATCGGCCTGGCCGGGACTTTAGGTACACCTCCTGGGTGTAATTCGACCGACCGATCGATCGACGACAAGACGAGAACTTCGACAGAATCGCGCCGATCTGACCCAAGTTAACGCCTTGCGAATCATCACTTGGACGCCATCGTACGCGCCACAAAATGGTAAAACTCATCAGTTATCTTGCTATTTACGCCATCATCAGCGCCTTGGGATTGGCCTTGTTGAAAATGGCTCTGTCGGCTAACGCTGAAGATAACGCAGGTGTTCTCGGGCTGTTGCGTAACTGGCGTTTTTTGGTTGGATTTTTTCTTTATGGAACTGGCTTCGTCATGTGGATGTTCCTACTGCAACGACATGACCTAACCTTGGTCTTTCCCATGGCAGCGGGCAGCTTATTCGTCGCCGTTGGTGTCTTAGGAATATTCCTGCTCAATGAACAGTTTAATCTTGGCCGAGTTGCCGGTATGGCGATCATTCTTGTTGGTGTCAGTCTTTTGGCTTGGAACAGTTAATGAATAGTCTTTCGCCTGAGCTCAAGCTGATTTCCGTGGTCATGCCTGTCTATAACGAATCTCCCACGTTACCAAAACTCCATGAACGCCTATCCGCAATGGCTGCCGGTGTCGAATTTCCCATGGAATTCATCTTTGTCGATGATGGCTGTCGCGACGATTCATTTGCCACGCTGGTCCGCTTGGGTGAATCAGATCCACGCATCCGGGTCGTACAGCTCTCGCGTAATTTTGGACATCAAATTGCCTTGACGGCGGGACTTGATCATGCACGTGGTGATGCCGTAGTGGCAATGGACAGTGATCTGCAAGATCCCCCCGAAGTTATTCCGCGACTCATTGAGCGTTGGACTGCCGGCTTCGAAGTGGTTTACGCGGTGCGCGAATCACGGGCTGGTGAATCAGCCTTTAAGCGATGGACGGCTTCGCTTCATTATCGCCTTATGCGAGCAATTACCTCAGTCGATATTCCAATCGACACGGGTGATTTTCGCCTTATGGGAAAACGCGCTTTAGACGCCTTTAAACAAATGCGCGAACATCATCGCTATGTTCGCGGTATGGTTAGTTGGGTTGGTTTTTCCCAGACCGGTGTCCTGTACCGCAGAGAACCACGTTTTCAGGGAGAGACCAATTACACCTTCCGGCGCATGGTGAAATTATCGAAGGATGGATTAACTGCTTTTTCCATGTTCCCCCTAAAGCTTGCTGCCTATCTTGGATTATTGGCTTTCGCCGCATCTATTACGGTTCTCTTGTGGGTCTTGTGGTTAAAGTTCGTATCAGGAACCTCCATTCCTGGTTGGGCATCGATGATGTGCGCCGTTTTATTCCTCATGAGCCTGCAATTCCTCATTCTCGGTATTATGGGTGAATATGTTGGGCGCATTTATGATGAAGTACGCCATCGACCATTATATTTCACTGCTCGTTTAATTGGATTTGAACAGCCGTCATGCCACGATCATAAATCCAAATCATGATCGCCCCAATTTGTCCATTATGCAAAGCCATGAGCGTCTTATTCGCTCAGCATCCAGAAGCACATATTTATCGTTGCTCATCCTGCCAACACTGCTTTTCAGATCCTGCGTCTTTGACCCCTCTAGAAACTTACGATGCCGATTATTACGAGAGAAAACATCGTCGTTGGTTTGAAAATCCTGATATCGGGTTATTCGAAGCGATCATCAAATCGGCCATGTCACTTCAACCGACTACCCGACGCATCCTAGATATCGGGTGCGGTCGTGGCGATTTTTTGCGCCATTGGGCAAGCCGCATGCCAGGTCTTGAATTTATTGGCATTGATTTTTCAGATAATCCTCCGCAACCAGGGATACAAATTCGCAAAGGCGACTTTTTTACCGAAGAATTTTATGGGCGCTTCGACGTCGTGACAAATTTTATGGTGATTGAACACGTCGCTGATCCAATTGCTTTTGTTCGCCGTTTATCTGCTATCACCAACGCAAATGGCTTAATTTTCATCAACACGATTAATGAACAGAGCGTCTTATACCGCCTTGCTCATATCGCCCGCCGACTTGTTTTACACGGCCCATTTAATCGACTGTATAGTCGCCATCACCTCAATCATTTTAATACCGCATCGCTTCGTTCACTGGTCGAATCTCATGGCCTCACCATCGTCCACCATCATCGCACGAACATGCCATTAGCAGCGGTCGATTTCGGTGACGTGGGAGTGCTTACGGGATTCATTTATCGCCTGGGTGTCAGTCTCGCCTTTGCGCTGGGAACACTCACTGGCGCAACTTATGCCCAAACACTCGTTTGTCGTCCTTCTCAAATAGACGCGGGCGACGCACGCGTATGACCGTAATTCCAGAAATACCTGCCACTACGGCAACTCCTAAATGGTGGCGTGATCCTATCACGGTCATATTACTTGGACTTTTTTTCGCTGCTCTCATTTCATTGATCGTTTATATCGGTCGCGGTTTCGCGCTCTTTGGCGATCTCCGTCTTTTCGCCACCAGCGGTGGCGAAGGTGTTATTATCCACAATGTTTGGAAAGCCGCTCACGGATTCGACGTTTATCTTTTTCCTGATCGTGATCCGTTTGATATTACGCTCTATAATTATCTCTTTTTCTTTACTTATGGACGCTTGTCGGCGTGGTGTGGAATGGAGGGCGATGCCCTGGTGACATTTTGTCGATTATTAACGCTATCATCGGCTGCCCTCGGGGCGTTTGCCCAATGGCGCATTATGACGATGGCCCTCGGCTTCATGAATCGACGAGAATCTGCCATCGTTGCACTATTCTGCTTCCTCACGTGGTATGGAACTTTTTATATGAACTGGTGGCTGGTTAGCGTCAGGCCCGATGTGCCAGCGGTAGCATTAGCCACGACCGGGCTCTGGTTATTCCTCAAATCGTTGCGCCCAGGTACTCGATGGTGGCCAATTGTCTTAGCCATAATTGCGTTTTATTCCGCCTGGGCTTTTAAGCAGTCTGTTGTTTGGATGCTAACCGGCGCTGTTGCTGGCGCGCTATCCCTCGTCATCTGCCGCAGACAGGCTTTCCTCCTTGCCATTCCGACTGCCATTGCTTTTGCGATCACACTGATGGTGGGAACTGACGCTTATCGTTATCAAATATTAACTGCTCCGGCACTCAGCCCAATTATTATCAACGATTCCATACAGCGTTTTATTGCGCTCATTCCACCGCTCGCCATTTTTTGGGTATTTGCGGCACTGCATCCAGCAATTCGTTACATCCCCATGCTACGCCGCTCAATCATATCCCCTCCCTTAGAAGAGCACGGCGTTATTGTCCGGCGCATTTTAGCAGTGATCTGCGTGATCGCTGTAATAATGGGTTTCATCGCGATCGGCAAAGACGGATCCGGACGCAATCATCTTATGGAAGCCGTCATTGCGATCAGCATGCTGTCCACGATTCAATTCATTCAGCTTATGCGTGCGCCGCCTTCATCAGTCCAGATTAGAATTCTTTGGTTTGCGGCAATTCTCGCCATCACGTTATGCATGCGGCCTATTCATTCGGCCTTCCGATCAGAATTTACCGGTTATCGCAGTGGTAATAACGAAGATGTTATGCGTCACCAACAATTGGCTACAGTCATGCGCGATTTGCCTAAGCCCGTTTTCGTCCGCGATGATATTCAATCTCAAGCTTGGTATTCGACAGATGAAAAACATCCTGCCGTCATTCTTGATCCCGTTTATTATTTTGCCGCCAAGAGCGCAAATAAACTGCTCGGTGGTGGGCTGCCCACGCTGGTTACCGAAAAACGATTTGCCGCCATACTGATCGCAAAATACGACTCATTTTATGATGAAGTCGTTCCCGCAGCGATAGCCGCAGGATATCAGGAAGAGCAAACACTTCCGCCCATGCTGCAGGCCGCAGGGTTTACATTATTCATACTGAAAAAGTAGGTCATTTTTTACGGAGCTACTTCCGCTCCGTGCGAAAGTATAGCGAACTTTCCCTCTGCACGGCACAAGATAAAATAGTAAGCAAATAAACACACAGATTATTGTCTGTTTATTTGCTTGCTCTCGCGATCACTGAGCGCGGCGGTGCGCTCCAGATATAACCGATACTTTACGAATGTTACTTCGCCGGACGCAGTGTGACGCCGTGAACGTAAAAGTTGAGATCGTATTCATTTTCTTTGTAAACGTCATTTAAGAACGTGATATCAATCTTATGATCACCAGCTTTTAGTCCGGTCACCTTTACCACGTATTCCTTCGACTCAACGACGATACATTTAATTTCGCCGCCCACGGCTTGGCCATCCAAAGCAACGGTAAATATCGCCTTTTGACCATCAGCTTCATCACAAGCGCCCTTAATCACCACTTCATAATCGCCATCAGCTGACACATTAAGCGGCAGAACAATGGTTCCGCTGGTAAGAAGAAATAGACGCCCCTCATTATCGTCGTAACCAAAAAGATCAGCATTGTCCGTCGGGCCGGTAAATTTAGACAGGTCAATCGCAATCGCTTTAGGCGCGGGCTGAATGGCAGCGACCTTCGCCGCAGGGCTTGGTGCCGTGACAGCTGGAGTAGATACAGCTGGAGTAGATACTACTGGAGTAGATACAGCTGGAGTAGATACAGCTGGCGGCTGAACTTTTGCTGGTGGAGTGGCAGTTTGCGTCGTGCGATCAGCATCCGTCATGCAGCCAGCGAGGCAGACGAGTGGAATCATTAGTGGAGTTAATCTCATAGTTTTATCCTTTGCCGTAAGAACTGGCTCGTTTTCAATCGTGACCACTTACTCAATCTGTATGAATGTCCATGCGTCATACACTCGCAGTACTAAGTGATTGAGCAAACAATTCAGATAATTGGATACAACTCATTGCCATGCACAAATAATCTGATGGGTGTTCGTCTGATGGTCGATCAACTAAACGAAGGTAATTTCAGTCAGGGCATGGTAAGGAAAACACTTCCGGCAATCGAGGGAAGTTGGCCGATGGTGTTAATCCAAAGCCCGGGATATCTCTGCAGGTCAATAGCGTTTTGTCCAGTTTCCCTCTTTTGCCTATTTTTAGATTTGGCTCAAATAGGTCCTGGGTTAATAAATGGGTACTGAAGCCACCTTCTTGAGCGCGCAGTTTATGCCGTGCGGCATCCGCCAGCATGAAGGACGTTCGTGTGAGCAAGCTGCTTTCCCCGACGTGGGCGCCAACAATGACATCAATATCGTGATTAATCAATTCCCTTATCAATTTAAGTGAGCGGATGATTCCGCCATACTTTGAATTTCGCGCGTTTACGATCCAGCTGGCAGGCCGTTGTTTAAGCGGCTCAATTTGCTCATACCTCAACAGACTTTCGTCTAGGATTATTTTAGCGCCCGTTACATCGGCTATAATTTGCAGCTCAGCCAAATTCTTTGATCGAAGTGGTTCCTCAATCGCAGCAAAAGTAAAATCCAGATGTGCGAGATGGCGGATCGCCTCATCCGTAGAATGCCACAGGTTGTTGGCATCTGCCCGCACCGAAATAAACGCCGCCTCATCACGCATAGCTGCGATTTTGAGTCGGTCTTTCTCTGGCTCTTGAGCGAGTTTAATTTTAAAGTCTGTATATCCTAATTGACGATATTGACGATAAAGCGCCGCGAATTCATCAGGAGAGCAGTCGCCTAAAATAGCAGAATAGACATAGTCAGTTTCGCGCCGAGGAATACCTAATAAACTTTCTACCGGCACACCTTGTTGTTTCCCAAATAAATCCAACCAGGCCATTTCAACCGCGCTCCAAGCCGCGGGGTTGGCGTCGATTTCCAAATGATGCCGTGTAATATAATCACTTAAATGTGGAAGATTGTCTATTCTTTTAAAATCCGCCACCTGTGCTCGAAAAAATGCGTTGGCCGTACCGATCGTTTCGCCAGTAACGTATAAACGGGGACAGCCCTCACCATATCCAACGCGATTCCCGTCATCAATCATTTGCACCACCACCGTTTCCGTGGTGGC
>SYDV01000391.1 GCA_005801395.1 Planctomycetia bacterium
CACCAACACCGACTCAGGAGACGTAATTTCTGACGGAATTACCCCATCACCAAATGGGTGAACGGGAAACGGAGAGGATGACTGCATTTTTCCAGTCGAATGCGACTAGACGAGGCGGGCAACTGCTTTTTTCAGGTTTATATTCGTTTAAGTTGCAGGGCGAGTTTTCAGAAGGCAGTAGCATGAGATCAATTTGACAGAGTGGTTTATTATGGGGTACCTAAAGCGAGCTATTCTATTCAAATACGAGGTCCTCATGCGTAGCCGTACCGTTTTGCTGCCAACCATTGCTATGCTTTTTGGTTCGTCCACGGCGATGGCCATGGACGATTTTGGTTTGCAAATACACGGCTTCGCTAGCCAAGGATATTTACGGACGGATGGGGATTTGTTTGTGAATGGCTTATATGGCCGTGACACCAATAGTGGCACGTTTGAGCTCAATGAGTTCGCCGTCAATGTGACGGCGACACCGATTGATCGCTTACGCATTGGCGCGCAATTCATTGCTTATGATTTAGGAAAATACGGCAATGATGAAGTGCAAATCGACTGGGCCTTTGGTCAATATCAGATACCAACGGAAATAAACTGGCTCGATGCTAATTTTGTGGCTGGCCGGTTTAAGACGGGGCATGGTTTGTATAATGACTTCCGCGATTTAGATATGACACGCACGTCGGTTTTTTTGCCGCGCTCGACTTATTCGGCATCGTTTCGCGACTTCTTTTTAGCCACCAATGGCGCGCAATTGAATAGCACTTTGCGCAATGAATCGTTGGGGTCATTGGATCTTTCCGGATTCGTTGGAACTCAGAATGTCGATTCGGATGAGGGGCCAATATATGATATTTTTAAAGATGGAATTGCTAAAATCCCACTGCCCGCCGGCATGAAATTTAACTTACAATCAGCTGAGTCATTTATAATGGAACGAATGTCTGGGGGGTATGGAACGTGGAATACGCCTTTAGACGGACTACGCTTGAAAGTATCTAATCTTTATGTGCATGATTTGCGCATGAATAATGGTGTTGTTGGAGTATCGGGAGGAGCTGTGCCTGCAGGAACGACGACATCTATTAATATTTATGTGCATCATTGGTTTGACATAATGACCGGTGCGGAATATCAGGTTAGTGACTTCACTTTTGCGGCAGAGTATTCGAATCAGTATTTCAAATCGACAAATGATACCGGGTCATTTAATACGGGATTCGGAATCGCTCCAGCAACATCCACAAATACCACCTCTCGCACACAGGCAGCCTACGGGTCAGCGAATTACCAATTGACCGCATTACCAGGCCGCTGGAGCAATTTTCATTTACAGTCGGTCTATAATTGGCAGCAATATCGTTTGGGTTCTACTCCTAATACCTATGAACGATCAATAATGTTTGCGGTGCGATATGATATTGCAGATCATTTTTTAGTGAAGGCCGAATTTGAGCGTGTGCAAAATAAGACCTCGACCGGTCAGCACGTTTATGGCAATGTCTTCTCCCTCAAAACCACTTTCGACTTCTGAGGTTGCCCATGCGACCACAACACTCAGGAGTCGGCTTCATGAAAACGCTCAGTAAATTAATGCTTCTTACCCTAATGATGACACCAACCTTTTTGGCGGCAGAGACCGCAATTGTGAATGGTAATTCAACCATTGGCGTTTTGAGCGAAGATGAATTTAAAGAATATTTCACGGGAAAAAAATCTACTTGGCCCGATGGGTCGCGGGTGATCGTATTGACCTTAAAAAGCGGTAACAGCCATGAAGCCTTATTGAAGAAATTGGGCAAAAATGAATCGCAGTTTGTGACCGGTTGGAAAAAACTGGTTTTTACGGGTAAAGGATCAATGCCTGAAATACGCAATACAGAGCCGGATATAGTTGCCTTGGTAGCGAAAACCCCAGGCGCAATCGCTTATGTAAATGTCGATAAAGTAACCGAGGGTGTAAAAGCTATCGCTGTCAAATGATTCCTTGGACAGTTGAAAGGAGATTATTTGAGGTTCGCTGTTTTGTGGGTGTAGTTTTATTCTTTGGCAAATCCCGTTGGTTAGGTTTGCTGTAATTTAGTCGGTTAGATCTTAATAGTTAGCTGACCGCATCATTAGAACTGAAATGTACTTTGATGTTGGAATCCTCGTGCACCGTGGGTCGCTTATGGTGGTCTTAGACCCAAATCGGGTGACAAAAGCATAGTTAATGTATCACACGCGGGATCGAGCGTTTCGTGGATGAGGTCTTCAACAAGACCCTGGTCGGTTGGTAGAAGTAGGTTCAATTAGTTGGTTGCGGTAAACCTTGTCGCACTGCTATTGAGCCCCAATCCACTCAGGAAGACCCATGACCCATAAAAAAGCCACCCAAGCGAACTCGATCGCTTCGTGCATCGGTTTGCGTACCGCTGTTCCAGCCATTTTGGCCGTTCTGGCAGCGCCATTTGTTCAGGCTGAAGAAAAGCCTACCCTGGTGCCGCCGGAAATGTTCCAGGTGCCCGAAGGCATGGAAGTAACGGTGTGGGCATCAAGTCCCTTGCTGACCAATCCAACCAACATGGATATCGATCGCGATGGTGACATTTGGGTCAACGAAGGTGTCAATTATCGCGCCAAGTTTGGTCGCCGCAAAGAAGGCGATCGCGTCGTCGTATTGAGCGACACGGATGGCGACGGCAAAGCGGATAAGAGCCATGTTTTCGTGCAAGAAGAATTCTTGATCGCGCCGCTCGGCATTAGCGTCTTGGATAATAAAATTATCGTTGCGATGACCCCAGATTTAATTGTCTATACCGACGTCAATCGTAATAAAGTATTTGATCCGGGTGTTGACACCCGTGAAGTGTTATTGACAGGCTTTAATGGCCGAAATCACGATCATAGTTTGCATTCCGTTACCGCAGGACCAGATGGTCTATGGTATTTCAATGCGGGTAATTGTGGTTCCTTATTCACGGACAAATCAGGCAAAACCTTTCGCATCGGTAGCCCGTATAATCCACAAGACATGGCCGGTGGCGGATCAATCTTTAAATCATCGGACATTGCAGGGCAAAAAAGTGACGACGGCCATGTTTACCTGGGTGGTTTTACTGCACGCATGAACGCTGATGGCACCAATGTGCAGGTGATTGGCCATAATTACCGCAATAGTTATGAACAGACGGTAACCTCAGTCGGTGACGTGTTTCAGAATGATAATGATGATCCGCCTGCCTGCCGCGTATCGCATATCCTTGAATACGGTAACGCGGGATTTGCCTCACGAGATGGCAAGCGCGCTTGGAAAGCTGATTTACGCCCAGGCCAAACCACGCAAATCGCGGAATGGCGTCAGGATGATCCAGGAACCATGCCCGCTGGTGACGTTTACGGCGGTGGTTCACCGACTGGTATCGTTTATTACGAAAATGGTGCGCTTGGCGATCAATGGAATGGCTTATTATTAAGCTGTGAACCTGGACGTAATGTGGTGTTTGGTTATTTGCCTAAAGCCAATGGCGCTGGTTTTAAATTGGATCGTACGGATTGGATTAATACCAACGCAAAGCGTGAATTTAATGGTTCTGACTTCACTGGTGGTAAGTGGGATGGTCAATTATCATCGTTATTCCGTCCAGCGGATGTGTCGATCGGTGCTGATGGCGCGATTTATGTTGCTGACTGGTTCGATGGTCGCGTCGGCGGTCACCAAACCTTGGATGATGGTCTGACGGGAACTATTTACCGTATCGCACCAAAGGGATTTAAAGCTCAAAATCCAAAATTTGATGAGAAAACCATTGACGGTTTAATCACCGCGCTGAAGAGCCCAGCAGTGAATGTCCGTAATATTGGTTTCGTTGGCTTGAAAGCGAAAGGTGATGCCGCTGTTCCAGCGGTCACTGCATTGTTGGCGGATAAAAATGCTTATATCGCCGCACGCGCGACGTGGCTATTGGCACAAATGGGTCCAAGTGGTGTCGCCGCAGTCAAAGCGATGTTGCAAGACGCGAGTGCCGATAAGCGTTTAGTCGCCTATCGCGCTTTACGTCGGGCCAATATTGATGTGCTAACCATGGCTGCTGCGAGTGCGAAGGATGCTTCGCCAGCCATTCGTCGCGAAGTTGCATTAACTTTGCGCGATGTGCCAGCGGCACAAAGCGTGGCAATTTTAGTGCAAGTGGCTCAAGGTTTCGACGGTAAAGATCGTGCGTATTTGGATGCCCTGGGTATTGGTGCGACCGGGAAAACCGAAGAGCTGTATGCAGCCTTGGCGAAAGATGCCGGTGCTGCAGAAGCGTGGTCAGACGCGATGGGTTGGACAGCGTGGCGTTTGGGTGCTGTCGCATCGGTGCCATCCATGAAAGCGCGCGGCTTATCGTCAACCGTAAGTGCTCAGCAGAAAAAATTAGCCATGGATGGATTGGCTTTCGTGCAGGATAAATCCGCAGCCGATGCGATGATGGCGTTCGCGAACACGCCAACCTTTCCGCATAAGGCGATGGCGACTTGGTGGTTAATGAATCGCATGAATAATGAATGGGCGAATTTCGGCGTTCAAGAAGCGTTGAAGGCGAGTGGCATTTATGATCCTGATAAAATCGTTATTCAGCCAGTCGCTTCCTTGCCACCACCAAATGAACCAAGTAAATTATCAACAGCGGAAGCGCTCAAGCTCACGGGAAATGCGACAGCCGGACAAGGTCGCATCGCAGTTTGTCATACCTGTCACCGCATCGGATCGCAGGGCATGGATTTCGGTCCTGACCTGACCATGTTTGGCAAGACCCAACCAAAAGATGTGGTTATTGAGGCGATTATTAATCCGTCGAAAGATATTTCACATGGATTCGAAGCTTCAACTGTGGTAACGGAAAGTGGAAATATCGACGGCATCGTGCTGTCGAGCAGCGATCCCGTGATTATCAAATCAATGGGTGGTTTGCTGCAAACGATTCCAAAGAAAAAGGTTAAAGATATAAAGAAGCTTAAACACTCGTTGATGTTCCCTCCAGAAATGATGGGCCTCGACCATCAAGCGTTAGCAGACATCGCCGCGTATTTGGCAACTGATATTAAATAACCGAATATCAGGTAGATCAGAAAAAGCCCACGCTGACAATTCAGCGTGGGCTTTTTTTGCAAAAAAATCATTA
>SYDV01000392.1 GCA_005801395.1 Planctomycetia bacterium
AGTCCGAGGTCCGAGGTCCGAGGTCTGGAATAAATCGTACGAAGTCCGAGGTCCGAGGTCCGAGGTCTGGAATAATTCGTACGAAGTCCGAGGTCCGAGGTCCGAGGTCTGGAATATTATGATTCCTCCAATCATTCATAATCTTGGATGTCATATAAATATCGATTCGACGCCAGAAGGTGCGGGTCCAGGGGCGGCAGAGCCCCTGGCGGGCGTAGCGGGCACCCTGCGCTTCGCTCCGGGCCACGGATCCCCTCCTGGGGATCCGGCTGCGCTGCTTCGCTGCTCGCCCCGCGAACAGCAATCCTCCGAGAGAGCGGAAGCGAATGAGCGGGGACCAGGCTTGTTTTCGCGCAGCGAAACGCTTCGACAACGTCGAAGCAACGCCGCAGGTCGACCTTCGCACAGCGAAGGCATGTGCAACATGCAAGCCACGAAGTGGCGCAGTCGTCCGAGGCGCAAGCCGCAGTAAGGCGCCGTTAGTCGTGATCGGCATGCCACGTCCCATCAGCATGAAAATGTCCGCCCTTTGCCTGTTCACTTCCACTCAACACCAATTCATAAACGCCATTCAACACCACCTCATCACCGTCTTTTAATCCGGAATTAATTACCACCCAGCGCCCATCGTTCACTCCCAGATCGGCGTCGATACGAATGACCTGATCAGGATTATTGGGGTCACGACGAAAAATTAGTTTCTTCACTTCATCCTGTGCGACTGCCGCTAAAGGTATGGCTAATTCTTCTTCACCGCCAGCAATGGTAATATCCGCCACCGTGCTCATTCCCGGACGTACCCATGCTGCTATCGTGGTCGGCACAACGGTTATTCGCACCGTGCGACTTTGTGCATCTGCAACTGGACCCAGCACCAATGCGCCAACCACGCGATCACCTGGGGCTGCGGGCGCGGGTGCGCTCATGCTGACTTGCTGGCCTGAACGCACGCGAGCAACGTCACTTTGCAAAATCGCCCCATCGAAACGAACCTGTGTTGGGTCAATTAAAGTCATGACTTCGCTGGATTCATCAATCCACGTGCCCGCCGCCACTGATAATTCACTAATAATTCCCGCGCGATCTGCGCGAACAGCGATACGATCCAGCGCGCGCCAGCGGGGTACTTTTCCCGCATCTGGAGTAAGCGCCTGTCCTAATGGCACGTCAACCGTTTCCATCAATGCTTCTGCGCTTACTCCCGTCAACGCTGCCGCACTGTGCAACGCCACAGCGTACGCAGATTCAGCCGCTTCTTTATCGGCGCGGGCGGCATCTAACGCTGCGGATAAACGCGCAGGAGCATCGCCTTGTCGATTAAGGGCCGCGTCAACGCGCGCATGCTCTAACGCATGTTCCGCTTGATGTTCGACCACGCTCGCTCGTTCGGACTTGGCTTCCACCAAGCGCCCACGTGCTTCATTCAGTTCGATGGCGCGTCCAGCACCCGCTTTTTGTAATGCTTCAAGGGCAGTAACTCGATCCGTCCACAAACTAATTGAGGCATCTAACGTTTCCGTCCGCTCTTTATGAAATGGAATCGTTTCTTTGAGTGTCGCTAACATGCGTTCAGCCTGTGCCCGTTCAGCCAACGCAACACTGACCGCAGCGCTAGCACGCGTTACTGCGGCAGCACGATCCGCCAACCCACTTTGCAATTCACGCCAAGCCGGGGAATCTAATTCATATAACACCGTGCCAGCGGCGACGTTTTGAAATAAAACCACTTTCGCTTCGACGCGCCCACGCAGTGGTCCATGATAATGACGCTGGGCTTCTGGCGGCGTCACGAATATCCCAGGTAACCGTATGGTGGCGGCAACTGCGCGATATTCGGCTTTGGCAAACGTAATTCCCAAATTCCGCCGCACTTGTTCACCAACTGGCAAACGATTCGTCGGCAACGCTGCTGTCGCGTTCGTTTCCTGCGCCTGTGGATTAGCGCCATGCGCGTGACCATGATCATGATCGCCACACGAACTCAGACCCAAAACCACGACCAGCGCCACCGATAATTTCAACATTGCTGACTTGCTCTTTTCTCTCTGTGGTGCTTCGGGCTTTCGTGTGAATCTTTTCGTGTGCAGACCGACAACGTCAGACCTAAGTCTGCCCTCAGACGGTATTAACCACAGAGTGCACAGAGCACACAGAAATGGGAAATACATTTTCTCTGTGCGCTCTGTGGTTAATATCTTATCTTCTAGTTTATTGAGAAGCCAGGACCCACACGGAAGCTTAAAGCACTCACTCTGTTTCATAACGGCCTGCGCTTGTCTCATGGTAGGTCTCCTGTTGTTGGCACGTTTTCCAACAACCACACTGGTAAATGTAAGGCAATTAAACGATTCTCGGCTTGTGTTTGTTCAGCCTGCAACAACACCACATCACGCCGAGTTAACCACGCGCTTTCCAACACTTGTAACACTAATGCCACATCTAAATCACCAAGTTGCGCTAAACGTCGAACATCCGCAACTTGCGCATCAACCAAGGGAATTATCTGTGATTCTAATGCGGTTATTCGCCGCGTGCGATCAGCCAAAACCTGCGTGGCTTGCGCCCGATCATGCACTGCTGCGACATAGGCCGCTTGAATGTCTGCCATGTGCGCCGCACGTTCTGCGTTTGCGCGCGTGATGGCGCGGATATTGCCATTCCACAATGGAATTGTGAAACCGAAACTGGGACCCAGCGAGCGATCACCGCGATCATTTTCAAACGCCAAACCTAATTGTAGATCAGGATATTGTCGGCGAATTTCTAAGCGCAGTTCTGCTTCTGCGGCTTGATAACGCGCTAAACCTAAAACTACCGCTGCAGAATTATTTTCCGTTTCCAATGGCTCCAGCGTTAATTGCGCTCGGACATCAGACGACATTCGTAATGTTGGCTGAAATTGAACAGGGACCTGCGGGGTAAAACCCATCAACGCACGTAATCCCGTCGCCTGCATGTCCGCGCTGGCAGCAAATTCCTGCGCCGATACCTGTGCCCGCTCAGCAGCAATGCGGATCGCACGAGTGGCAATAATTGATATTTCACCTGCCTTTTGTAATTGATCAGCAACGATGACCAGCGCTTGCACATCGCTGGCAAATTGCGTCGTCATGCGTTGCTGTTCCACGGTTGCCGACCACCTCACCCAGGCATCACGCAAGACATGAATATGCGCCCATTCGCTCATGGCCAAAGCCACGCGATCAACCTCGGCAAGGCGTTCGGCGTGCGTTTTTGCTAAACCTAAACGACCTGAAATTGGTAAACTCAGCGACACCATCGACAAAGTGGTCCACGGACTGGGACCACCTTCGAGCGCTCGCAACACATCAACACCAATCGCCGGATCATCCCATCGTCCAGCAACGCTCGCATCCAAAGTCGCAACGCCCGCACGTACACGCGACGCATGTAATTCCGGATTAAAAACTAACGCTAATAATTCGGCCTCGGCTAAATTAATTCCGTCACTCAGGTCTACCACGGCTGGCACGATAGCCCCGCGTTGACGCAAGTGATCAGCAAATGCCGCCACCGAAACATCTTCTGGTGTGCGCGCCGTCCAGGTCTGTGAAAATGCCGTAAGATCGACCGGCTGAGCACGGTAAGATGAACATCCGCTACCAACGCCGATGACGGTCAACGCCGATAAACTCCAACAGATCGCATTTTTAATCGATGAACGCAACAAGCGTAAGTCTCCGCAAAAGGTGATAAAGATTATTGATCCCAAAGAGGATCAATGAACCTCATCATCACACTTGCAGGCAGAGCGTACGAAATATGCGTAATGGACAGGCGTCTGATAGCCTCAGGTCGCATTGTCGCTGCCAATTACTTGACGGTTTCCCCATATGCGTCGTCGCAAACCGTTTGGCGCCGAACAAAAATTGACTTTCTCGATAGGATAACCAATGAATCGTGACAGGCACCGAGGCCGCCAACGGCGCAAGCACCGGTGAAAAACGATTCGCTTCCGATACTTCAATTAATACATCAACACAGTGATCATGCGCGCAACAGGCGTCTTCTTCACCGTTATGATCAACAGCATGATCAGCGTGATGATGCTCTGCGCTCGAAAGCACATGAATATCTCCATCATGATGCACGCACAGTATCCAGCCTGATGGGCACCACGACGAAACCATCACCAACAGCGCCACCGCAACAGCAGCGCAGTGCAGGAACAACCTGCTATGTACAGTGAACAGTGAGGTCATGGCAACAGGAGATAGCCTGAAATGGTCCCTCGCGCAAGTCGCCATATGCAAAGTTACAACCTAGTGTTGGGAGCACGAAATCCTAAAGGTTCCATTCCAAATGGTTTAGAAGTCATTTAAAACTCACATGAATGACCTACGGAGCGGATTAATTTCATCCACCACCCTTTATATAAGAACACCAAAACAAAAAGGCTGTGTAACAACGCGGCACGCCAAGGCTTCACCTGCATTAAAACGTCAAGGTGCCGCGAATACTTCCGGCATAAATATCACTGGCTCCGCCTTGACCACCTGGATGGATAAACCACTGAATATCTGGCTGCAAGGTTAACCATCCGGCAGCTCGGAAGGCATAGAAAGCTTCCAGCATGCGTTCATTTGCGTTCGTGGTAGACCCAGGAGCCCGCGTGGTTTCAAGCCACGAATGACTAACACCCAGTGCATCATAAGGACGCGAAGGCATAAACCCGCGCCAAATTCCGCCAATATCCAACTGTCGTTTATAGACAGTAACTTCGTCATCTGTCTCACCGAAATGAATCCAACCACCAATGCCTTTTGGGGTACGTGAATGTCCTTCATCCATCAGCATGTAATCGGCCTGCACATAATAACCATTGACTCCGTTGGTTTGACCGCCGTTGAAATTAGCAAAGGTGCCGGTGTGTTCCCAAAAACCAACTTTGACTCCGCCAATGTGACCTTTCCGACGATCATCGTAAGATAATCCTGTTTCTGCGATGAGAAAAAAATCATTCTCAGGGATAGATAACCAATCTTTGCCGGTTTCTTTTCCATTGGTAACAGAACGACCATCGTACCCACCTGCTTGAATAAACCAGGATCCTATTGTTAAATTCGCTAATCCCATGGTCGCTGAATCGGGGAATTTCGGCATAGCAAACATCGACATTTGCCGACGATTCGATTCGTTGAGGAATTCCCCGGCAAATGAATTCGTGGCGAAATCGCGAATGACTTCGTCCTTGCCCGCCTTGAGGGAAAATGCCTCATCAAAAAACGGCTGAATATAAAATAATCGTCCAAGCTGATCGCGATCATCAACATCTAACCACGACACGCGTTGTAATACTCCGGCTTCAGCAGCAACATTCATATCACCACCAATACTCTGCCAGGTCGCTGTAATTCGTCCGGCACCACCAAGTCCCATAAACGTTGCTACGTCCATGGTCATGCCCACTTCGAGTAAATAGCGGGCAAAATCGCGATTGCCCTCAACCAAACCATCATGGGAAAGAAGCGTTCCATCGGCCAATAAACGGGCCTCAAATATTAATCCGTGTTGAGCAAATCCCGAACGTAATCCCCCCAAATCACCGAAGAGGGTCGGACCATCAAGCAATCCAGTTCCATCGGTCAAAATCGGGATCTGATCAACGGCCCACACAGGCAGGCTACCAAGACAAAACAACAAAGCAGGAATACGCATGGCGGAAGGAAACCGCATGGGCAGCACAGCGCAAGCGTTCAAATGGACGAGAATTCACGAAAACTAGCACTTGGCTGTGCTCAGTGTAGCTGAATACCACAGTAATAATGCGTACCGCGTCTGGTATAGTTAGGTCTACTTACTCATCTCCTCTTTCACCACGTCATCACTTTTTTCAACACCTACGTTGAGGCTCACATGCGCTACGCTCTTCCCTTAATCTTCCTCACTTGTGCCAGTGGAGCCTACGCTGCTGATACGCCAACTACGTATCGAACCACACCTGGAAAAATATTACTTGAGCAACAATTTGAATTGCCTGCACTGCCCACCGATTGGAAAGCAGCGAAAGGTAATTGGACCATCGTCGACGGTGCAATTAACGGCGATGAGAAACCAGAGGACATGCATGGCGGTGTTCTTTCTGCCAAACTTGCTTTGCCTGCTACCTTAGTGGTTACGGCGAAGTTGCGATTTGAAGGCTCACCTGCCACATCCATGGTCTTCAATGGTGCAGGACATATTTGTCGCGTCAGCGTCAATCCAAAAGGATTTTCTGTCACTGGAGACGTGGACAAAAAAGATCCTAACGACAAATCCGTTTCTATTGGCAAGGTCGAACAGACCTTTACCGCAGGCCAATGGTATCAGTTTACTATTGAAATTACGGGCGATGAAATCTTAGTGTACACGGATGATAAACATGTCGTTTATGGCAAAAACGCAAAGATCGCTCGGGAGAAAACCTCGTTCGCTTTGACGGTGGCAAAAACCAGTATTCGCTATGATAGCATCATCATTCGCGCAGCGGAGCCGAATAATGATTGGGAAAAACACAAAGCCACGCTCGGCATTAAATAAAAAAAACGCTGGTGCTAAATCCAAGGTTACGCCAGTGAAATTGGCGCGACCTCTTAAGCTTCCAGTAAGCCGACCTACATTTCAGATTTCTTGCAACACCAATCACGCGGCTGACGTTTATGCGTCAGCCGCGTGTTACTTTTTTGGTCAGGAATAGTCATGTCACCATATCACTTTACCAAGCCTCTGATAACAGGTATGATTTTTATTCTGTCGTGGTCGACCATCGCCCACTCTGCAGATAAACCAAATATTTTATGGCTGACCAGCGAAGACAACAGTCCATACCTAGGCTGTTATGGTGACCAGCACGCGCGTACGCCCAACCTGGATGCCTTCGCGACCCAGGGCCTGCGCTTTCGCAATGCCTTTTCCAACGCACCCGTATGTTCCGCCGCCCGATCAACCCTGATCACCATGATGCATGCCAGCTCTTTAGGTATTCAAAACCATCGCAGTAATGTCACGATTCCAGAATCATTTAAACCCTATACCGATTATTTTAAAGCAGCTGGCTATTACTGCACTAATTTTACCAAAACCGATTACAACGTAAAAAATTATAAGGTCGATAAAATTTGGCATGATTCCTCAAAAAATGCGCATTATAAAAACAGAAAGCCAGGGCAGCCTTTTTTCAGTGTTTTCAATATCTCGACTTCGCACGAAGGACAATTTACCGACAAAATCTATGCCGCACGGCGTCAGTCTGGAAAATTCCCCGCAGAACGAGTCGTTGCCCCCGATAAAGTAATTCTACCGCCGTACCATCCCGACACGCCCATTATTCGCGAAGAATGGTCACGCTACTATGATAATATCTTTGCTATGGACGCTGAAATCGGCGAACGCCTCAAAGAATTAGAGGCATCTGGAGAAGCTGACAACACGATCGTTTTTTATTATAGTGATCACGGTGGTGCCTTATCACGCGGCAAACGTAATATTCACGACAGTGGCACGCGCGTACCCTTGATTATTCGCTTCGGTAAAAACTTCGCCCATTTAGCTCCTGCTGATGCCGGCACCTGGATGGAACAACCCGTAGCCTTTGTCGATTTCGCAGTAACTGCCATGAGCTTATGCGGCATTACGGCACCAGCGAATGTTGAAGGACGGCCATTTTTGGGCGCACAAAAAGCCGCCCCCCGCGATCACGTCTTTTTATTCCGTGGACGCATGGATGTTTGCTATGACACCGTCAGAGCCGTACGTACAGAAGAATTTTTCTACGTGCGTAATTTCTCACCTCACCGATCATATGGCCAACATTATAGCTATGCTTTTAGCGTGCAGAAAAACTCCCAGAGTTGGTTAGATGAATTCACTGCGGGGAAATGCAATGATGTTCAAGCTTTTTATTGGTTACCAAAACCGACAGAAGAATTATACAACGTCGGCAAAGATCCTTTCCAGATAAATAACCTTGCCAACGATTCAAACCTCGCCGGTGTGAAAGAAAAATTACGCCTGTTGTTGCTATCTGACATGCGCACGACTTTTGATACCGGATTAATTCCGGAAGGCATGTACGATGCGCTCAGCGGTAATAACACGCTGTATGATTATGTGCACTCTGCGGCATTTCCTTATCAAGACGTTTTGACGATTGCTGACCAAGCCAGTAGCCGCGATGCCACACACCTGCCCGCGCTCATCGCAGCAATGAATCATGTGCATCCCGTTATCCGTTATTGGGGGGCACAAGGCTGTCTCATTTTAAATAAAGCCGCCAAACCCGCCGAGACCGTATTGCATGCCCGCTTGAAAGATGAGGTGATCAGCGTGCGCATCGCCGCCGCAGAAGCCCTAGCTCATCTCAGCAGCGACAACGCTCCGCTCTCTACATTATCTGAATCTTTAACCAGTAAAAATCAGGCTGTAATCATGGAAGCCGCAAACGCTTTAGAACGCGGCCTCCACGATGGAATTTTCACAAAAGATTCCATACAAGCCATCTTCAAAAACTATAATTTCGTGGGTGAAGCAAAACGCATTTCCAATGCCGTGTTGGGTATTTCCTCCGACAAGGTCGAATAATTCCGCATTTAAACCGGCTGAGATTAACCGTAAAAAAACCACATGATATTGTGCCAATGTCTATTTCTTTGTTTCTAACCTTTAACTTACCTCTCAAACCGTCTTAACCACTAAATTCATCTGCCTTACCCGCAAAAGTTACAAACTCATTGGTCAGCACAGCCGGGAAGGCTCTTGTTCATTTCTACTGCTTATTTTCCAAGTGTTGGAAAGTTGGTATTCCATTCCGTTTCTCGATTTACCCCTCTAATAAAACACAAAACCCACGGCGTTTCCCGTGGGTTTTTTTGGTAGCGATAGAAGGAATCGAACCTTCGACCTATGGCTTATGAAGCCACCGCTCTAACCGCTGAGCTATATCGCCATATGCGAGGGCGGGAGGGTAGGGTCCTGAGTGGGGCTGGCAAGGGTGGCCTGGGGGTGCTTTGACTGGCGGCTGGCTAGCGGCGAAGCTTCCTTCGGTGGTTATTCCGTGGCGGCTGGGGGTTGTTCGTCATCTACCACTTCTTCAGTGGGGATTTCATCGAAAAAGCCGTCGTCGGACTCGTCGTTGCTAATCGTGCCATGGAATTGCTCGGTTTTACGCGTGGTTGGAGCTGGTGGCGTCTTACGGCGCTTAGCGCGTTTATTGACTGGCGCGTTGGGTGATTCGCTTAGTGGAGCTGCATTCGTTGATGTCGTTTGCTCGCCTTGGTCCAAACTCTCAGCAACAACGGGGGGAGCTTGGGCGGCTAGTTGCGCCGCTAGGTGCGCAGCTTGCGCGGCGGCTTCGGCGGCAGCTAGTTGCTCGGCTTGGAAAGCGATAAAGCCAGCGTCCAGGTCGACTATCCGTGTCAGTACCGCATCGACGGCGCAGGTTTCTTCGAGTTCGCGTAAGAAGCGTTGTTCGTCGGTTTCGATGACGATTTCTTCTTCCAATTCTGGCAGGTCAATTTCTTGCTGTTCGGGCTCGTTACTGCGTTCGGGGGGATGCCAGGTGACCAAGGGAATACGTTTGCGACGTTTCTTACCTTCATCAATAGGTTCGGGTGGTAATTCACCTGCGTCGATGGTGCGTTCTTGGTCCTCGCGATAACGCAATAATACTTCACCAAATTGTTCAAATTGTTTGGCTTCAATAAATCGTTGTCGAGCACATTCTAAGGTTGCCATGACGACACCGACACGACCACTGATCGTGGTCTCAAGAGCAAAAAACTTTTTCATCGTCGATTCACGTGACGCACGCATGACATCAATGATGTGATTAATTTTATGCTCCATCGGTACATCATCATTGATGACGGTGCGAGGTTCTAAACGATTAATACGCACCAAAATCGTTTCAAAACTTTCGTACAACAAACCGATATCACAATTACTGAGATCTAACCCCTCAATTTCTTCGGCATCTTCTGGAATAATTTCATGGAATCGTCGCTCATGGCGTTGTTCATGCTCAAGCTCTAAAGAAGGCAACAATTGAGTCGCTTCTTTGAAACGGCGATACGTCAATAATTGACGTACTAACCCAGCGCGTGGATCAATAATTTCGTCGTCACGTTCCTCACTACCATCCGCTTCCATTTCAGGTGGCGGAACCACCAATCGACTTTTGAGTTCCAACAGCGTGGCCGCCATCAGAATAAAATCGCCTGCCATGTCCAAATCCATGTCGGGCGTCGCATTTAACATCTCTATAAATTGGTCGGCGATGTGACCAATCGGAATATCCGTGATGTCGACTTCAGACCGACGCACTAAATAAAGCAGCAAGTCCATTGGCCCAGAAAAATGGTCGAGCGTGACCTGATAGCCAAAGTCCAATTCCGCTAATTCAGCTGAATCACCAGAGCCAACCACACGCACCGGTGGCGTTTCTGAGCCGCTGATCGGCACTTCTAAGACGGCAGATTCGCTGTCATCGGGCATGGGCGCAGACTAAGTTGGGTATGTGGGGCGGGAAGGGACTCTCTTTATTTTTAACGTCCGACTTTATACGTCCGACGTCCGACGTCCGAGGTCCGAGGTTCGAGGTCCGACGTCCGAGGTCTTTAAGATATGGAAATTATTGAGTGAATGATGGCTCTCGGCGAATTTATTCTGCTATCTTGGCGTTCCGTATGATCGATAGCCGTAATCCACAACACCCGCGTCTTGTCCACTAGACATCGGACATCGGACAT
>SYDV01000393.1 GCA_005801395.1 Planctomycetia bacterium
CCTCTTTGGGTACAGGGATCTCTTTACCGTCATACACTAAGCGTGGCATGTTCAGTATGCTATACGCCTAGGTCATCACGCTAGGGGGCCACTCCACTCAGCTACCGCCCCACACCACTCGCCGTGCGAGGTGATCGTTCTAAAGCCGTGGAACTTTTTTCAGATGATTGGTTTCTATCGCTATTTCCCCTCTCTTCCTCAATCGAATTTGGTTTTAGTACTCCTCCATATGCTCCTTATTCGGCCTTCAACAGCTTGAATATCTCAAGGCCAAAAGTCTTGGAAATTCAACTTTTAATATGTCCCCGAACGCGGTTTCTGATAGCACTAGCAACAGAACCGACGTTTAATTCTACCTAGGGTGCATGCACTTCTCGCACGGTACTGCCAGCTTGCTCATGGCTCATAAATAGCGCAAAGCGTTTGATCCGATGCGCCGCACCCGTGCCAAGTGAGGCGTAATCAAACCGTCCACGCAAATCCGTGTAACCATCTTTAAAGAACGCCAGGTCACCGGCCTTATTTTCAGCGTAAACTTTAACATAGGTTATTGGGAGAGCTTTGCCGGTGACGGCATGTAAAACCAATAACTGTCCACTGTTTGGTGACATGCGAATATCCAGCGCATGAGAAAAAGAACTCAGTATTTGTCGCTGACCTCCAGCAATAATTTCCACCGACACCGCTTGTTGACGTAAAGCTTCTGGAACGCTAACGGTCGCGTTCTTTGTCGGTGGAATCAATATATTTTGTTCGATTTCAGCGCGCACGTGCGTCACGTGATTTGCTACCGCCGTAGTAAATGGAGCGCGGGAAAATAATGGCTCCATATCTAAACGATACCAACGCACCGTACATGAACTAATATGAGTAGCGGAAATCGTAAGCGTATTCGGATCACGAAAGCTCGCCTGGAAAGTCGGGGTCTGTTGCGCCTGTATGGATTGCCGTTGTTCTTCCCGCAATGCCTGTTCACGTGTGACAGGGCGACCGGCAATATCATCCAATTGCGCTAAAACCTCGCCGAAGCGTAAGCGCCAATGTGTCACCGGATGGTCTTTGCCTTTTGCTGCAAAGACGGCGGCTTGTGGTAAATCGCCACGCGCAAAAGCCAAATAAGCACCAAGATAATCATATTGCAATTGCGTGACCAGGTCCGTGCGTTGAATTAAGGAAAATTGCGCGGTCGCATCCGTGTAACGATCTTGTAGGGTTAATGCATAAACCAATTCTAGACGTGAACGGCTAGAAAGTTGTGGTTCCAAAGCCAAACGATCGATTAATGAGTGCCATTGTTCCGCAGCTAATTCATTGGCGATAGCGGATGTGCCCGCCAAGCGATGCGCACGCGCATTCGTGAGCGGCGCTAAATCGACATGAATCACACCTCCATCACGTAATGGATCAATATTTAGCCAACGGCTCTGTAAAGACTGGCCTAATTTCTTCACCACTTCGTTACGTGATCGCAGCCAAACTCCCATGCGTGCGGCATCATGATGCAGAACACTATATGACCATAACGTGTCTTCGTATAAACGACGACGCTCAAATATTTCGACGCATTGCCGCCAAAATTTTAATTCGGAAAAACGCCATGCTAGGGACTCTAACCTGAGCCGTTCTTCAGGCCATTGTGCTAATTGATTAGGGATAATCTGCGGATCCGTAGCCCAACCATCGGTAGTCGTTGTTTGAGTTTGTAACTCCATCGCATGAACACTTGGTGCAGAAGAAGTAATCACCGCATCCGCCACGCGAATATGCGTAGGAAATTGTGTAATTGCGCTCAGGTGTGGCAGATAAAGCGCCTGATCAATCGTGGCGTGGCCATAGGCCCCTATAACACGCTCTTCTGCCACGGTTACCGCACTGGCATAGAGCGGGATCGCGGTCGAAGGTATTTGCGCTAATACCGCAATCGGTACTGGCACCGGCGTGGGATTTAGCACCACGCTACGCGATAAATACGCTTTGCCTGGGGCCAGCTTACCTAAAACCGGTTGAGCACCGCGATTATGTTCTGGCAATTGATCTAAGCGATACATTTGTTGATAAATAACGGCATTGCCTGAATTAAGCGGCATCGGCTCTACCGTTTCACTTAATAATAATGCGGATTGTGCCACTGTCGTTTGTTGCACCTCAGCACCGAGCTCTTCCCACGTCACGGGTATCGCGAAAAAGGGTAAATTACTTAATGCTAAGGCCACCAGAATTTCGTTCGGGTTCGCAGTAGCCATTAGACACCGCGTTGACAAAAATGCTCCTTTTCCATCCCATAAAGCATAATCGCGCCAAAAACCAGATGGATAAAATAAAACTGGTTCCATTTCCGCCACACCATACCAATTACGCTCCTCATATGGTTTTGTCGCTTCATGATCACGATATACCACAGACAAATCCGCCTGAGTAGGTGCGTTTATTTCCACGATATTATTTTGGCTCTCTTCGACTAACTTAACGGCGCTATCCGGTTGCTTGTTGGGTGGACGCGTTTGCGCTGCCTGCTGCACTTGATTATGAGCAACGATGGCGGTGGCGATACATCGTCCCATATCTACCGTTTCGTCAGGCAAATCCGCAAATAGCTTGTCTAAACTGGCGAGCTCTTGCTTTTCGGCTTCGCCACCTAAACGACGTGCCAATAAAATTCGCTCAAAAATCGATAGCCGTTGATGCCGATCGCTCGCCAACCACGACGTAAGATCTTCGTCTAACAACCACTGATCAATAAATGTCTTTTGTAATTTATTGGCCAAGTAAGGACGCACGATAGCATCAAAAAATGGTCGGTCTTTATGCCACAAAAATAAATGCACGTCATGACTGGCATGATTGCTATACCAGTCACGCCGTTCAGCGTCTGACAACCGTGGCCAAGACATTAATGGCGCAAATTCCCTCAACCCGAAATCTGGCGCTAACGCTTGATACATACGGAATAATTCTTCGATGCTGGTACAGACACGACTACGATTTAAACTTCCACGTCGCACCGTGATCGATTTATTTGGATGGATCACCTGAACTTGTCGCTGAGCGACCAGGTGTTGATCTGCTGGTAACGGCTTCATTAAGCGGCGTTCTTGTGTTTTCAGCGGACGTGGTGATAGCGCCAACATCGTACTCGCCTCAGAAATCGCATCACACGCAACTATTAATAATTGTCGTGCATCTCCTAATTGCGCAGAGGTCAGTGACACCACGCCGGTGGCATCAGGCTGAAGATTCGCCAACAACACCCCAGGCCCAGCCAAGAAATCGTACGATGACCATGATTCGGCCAAGGATTCACTTACCTTCGACCCCCCTCTAGCAGACAGAGAGCGACGTTTTCCTCCACCATTACGACTGCCGGACATATCTGCTGCGCCTCCGTCAGCACCAATGGCCATGAAACTATCATCAATCCACGGTTTTAATAATAAACCAGGACGCTCCAACATAACTCCAGGAAATTTTTCTGCATATGCACGATTTAATATATAGTCGGTCTCTGGATCTAACGGCTGGCCTTGACGGTACTCACACCAAAATCGTGAATATGGATAGGTTTTCGTCAAAGATTTCTTGGTAATTAATGAGCGTTCGCCATTGGGATGAAAGCGTAAACCGAATACATGAACACGCGTGGAGGGCGTGGCGTGGGTTATCTGAATACGGACATCATCGGCGATGGTTACGGCGTTTACCCCTAAAGGAGTGGCCGAATCCAGGTCGTGCATCGCGTAGGATGACAACACCATACCCGCATGCGTCACACCAGAAACTACTGTTATCGGACATGTTCCTATTGAGGTGATCAGTAAATAGTTCCCAACGGATAAGTTTTTCGCCACCAACACTGACACGCCCGTACTCCTATCCACTTGAAGTTCTCCGGTCAGATCATCGGCAATCGATTTCTCGTTCCCGCGTACCAACCGCGTTCCACCTTGATTCGCCTCCGACCAAGTGATTGGCAAACGCACATCGACACCCGCCTGAATCGACAGGGATGTAGGTAAAAACCGTGCTGTTGCCATGCGCCCGAAACGGGATGTTTGCCCATCATTCATCAGCGTATATTTCGCTTCCGAACGAATACGCGCTTTACGTGAAAACCAACCAATTTTATTAACATTTGGTAGCTGACCAAGTCGAACGCGCCCATCGCTAGCGGTGGCCAAGGTCACATGGAAACCATTTTGGAGATAGCGAGAAAACAAAACCACATCGAGCACTTCCCCCGCAATCGTTTCACCCGCGCGTCCAAGGCAGACTAACGACCAACCATCGGCAGCCTGTTCCAAATGAACATCAGCGATGCGGTCGGTCCAATAATCTAAATTGATTAAAGTAGTATCTGTTTGCGAAAGTTGGATATCTTCACCCAATGATTGATTTCGCACCTTCGCACTGAGATTAATTTCTACTTTTTCCACCTGCTCTGGCATGGTAAATGGGATGACCCACTCGGCCAATTGCGGATCACCCTGCGGAATAACCATGGTGACCTGACGTGAGTCCGCATGGGTGATGGTGGTTATCGTCACCAACACCTCGCTTGCCGCACGAAATGGCATCATTTGACCATTTAATAGTAAGCGTGGTCGCAACAATGCCGTCGCACGACCACCGGCAATTAATTGTTCTCGTTCTAAAATAATGCCCGGCTTTAACTTCCACTGTTCTTCTGCTCGTTGGTGTGATATCAACGCCGCGCGATCACCACCGCTGAGCACGATATTTTCCTTACGGCTTTCAACTACATACGGCAAGCGAATCAGCCCCTCTTTATTGGCAAATACCGCTTGTTCCCCCAACCACGCCATACCATTCATAATCGGTTGTTGGGCTTCATCATATATCGTCAGATATTCCCCATCCATACGCATCTCTTTGCGCACCTGAATACTGCCTTTACGTAAAAGCGCCCGTGCGACTTGGCCACCGCCGATGGCTTCAATTAGCCAAAAACCAGGTTTATCGCATTCAGGTAATGGAATTCGTTCGCGATGGCGTACCAATGCTGACTGCGAATAAACCAGCGACCTTTCTGCCGTTGGCACGATCCCGGTTAATTCCATATCAACGGTTGGTTCACGCTGTAATTCACGATAATAATTTACCGCATTCAAAGCGAATATGCGCAAGCGTAATTCTGGCACATTTTTTATCCACAGCGGCAAACTGACCTCGGCATTACCCGCATATTGTTCCGCTGCCGAGCGATCAAAACTAATCTCCACACGACTAGATAAACGTTCCCCAAATCGAGAATCCTTCGCTCGCTTCAACCACTGCGAAGCATCGCCAATACCATGCGATAATTTCGTTTCGATAAATAGCTCACGCAACCATTCTTCACTTGCCAAGCTGACAAATGCCTGCGTATCTGGGGCGGTAATGAACACCTGCTCCAGCGCCTCGCGAATGACCCGCTGAGGATCTACCACAAATGGTAATTCGGTTGCCTCAATAAACGCATATCCATGTTCCGACAATGATGTGCCGTTACTCGGTTTCTTTCCCGCGCTTTGTTCCGCGTTAATGTTTCTGGCTTTTTCCGCGTGAGGTAATTCTCGCCCCATGACCGCCGTAATTAAACTCGGCGTTATTTGATTGGCGCGCACGGCGGCTTCCAACTGATGGAGGGCTAAAAATGTACGCAGTAATTCAGCCGACTTTGGTAAATCACGGGCAAATTCCGCTAAAATATTTACCCAGGCCAGACGCGACGAACGATCCACGGTAAGCGCCATGCTATCCTGACGTTGACGCAAGGCCCTCACGCAGGTCAGCACAAAATCTTCGTCATCCAGCAAAC
>SYDV01000394.1 GCA_005801395.1 Planctomycetia bacterium
AACAAACCAATGGCATTGGATCCACCGCCAACGCAGGCTAATAAAAGATCGGGTAAACGACCTTCCTTTTTCAAGATTTGTTTCCGCGCTTCGCGACCAATAACGCTTTGAAAATCACGTACCATCATAGGAAATGGATGAGGGCCTAATGCGCTACCTAAAATATAATGAGTCGACTCAACGTTGGTTACCCAATCGCGCAACGCTTCGTTAACAGCGTCTTTTAAGGTACAAGTACCTGACGTCACTCCGATCACTTCTGCGCCCAACAAGCGCATACGAAAGACATTGGGCTGTTGCCGACGCATGTCTTCCGTGCCCATATAAATGTGACATTTAAGGCCAAGCAGAGCACACGCTGTTGCCGTGGCAACTCCGTGCTGGCCAGCGCCCGTTTCGGCGATGATGCGTTTTTTCTTCAGTCGCAGCGCCAACAATCCCTGGCCAATCGCATTATTAATTTTATGCGCGCCCGTGTGGTTTAGATCCTCACGTTTAAGATAAATTTTCCGCTTATAGCGGTCAGACAATTTGGCCGCATAGGTAAGCGGGGTTGGACGACCGACGTAGTCGTGCAAGAGTTCAAAAAAGGCTTTTTTGAAAGTGGGATCACGTTTGGTGGCTTGATAGGCGGCTGTGATTTCATCAAGCGCGGGAATCAAGGTCTCGGGGACATATCGACCACCATAGCGACCAAACCGACCAGCGGCGTCAGGTAAATTTACAGCACGGGCGGCAGCCATGGGTTCCTCGCGAGGGGCACACCATGGCCTAATCGCAGAGGTTGTCAAAAGCACCAATCCAACCCTTGCTCAAGCACCGTCGATCACCTGGGATGAGACCAGCTTAGTTACCACCGTGCTGCTATTTAAACGGCCAGTTAAGGGCTATTTAGCCGGCGACAGCGCCACGCCTAACTTGACGATACGTTCTTCGGTACGACGGACACGTTCCCAGGCACTCGCGACGACCGGATCGTGGTCGGCCGTGGTATGGGCACTGATATACCCAGGGATGATCCGTGCACCGCGTTCGTCATCGCGTGCCTTGCTCGATTGGACCAGTTCCGCGTTCTGGCGTTCAATGTCCAACAGCAATTTCATCCGTTGATTGAAACCGATACCAGGCAGCAACTGACGCGCGATGTCGTGCGCCAATTCACCCGAACCGGGTATCTGCAAATTTCCCTCTTGTTCGGCCAACATCACTCGCAAGCAATATCGTTTCAGCGCTCGTCCATAAACATCGATCGCTTTTATGCGCACTTCTTCGCGTAGGAAATTTTTTCCAATACCATCAATGTCATCTTCCAGATAAACGCTTTTGGTATTGGTCACCGATAATAAGCGATCACGAGCGTCACGTACTTGGCGCATAATCTGCGGACGCAATACCTTGTAGTCAATCATATGGCGACGTGCTTGATCACGTTTAGCAAATTTTAATTCTGTACGCACCAAGCCATAGGCATTAGCAAATAATCCCCACGCCGGAATAAGTTCATTATAGGCGCGCGGCACCAGCCCCTGCGAATCACCTAAAGGTTCTGCTGGAACAGTAATTAAGCTAAAGGGAAAGCGCACACGCTGAGGAAGGGTTGAGACACCCATACTGAAAACGGAATACGGCGATTGGCTAAAGTCTGACGGAAATCGAATTGCGCAGCCTAAGCCATAAAAATTACCTTCGCCGGCCAATACTTCTTGGTCCGGTGCGCGCCCGTTGTGATTAGAACCGACCATCGCGCCATACGCGATGTTGCCTTTACCTTCTGGCCAATATGCGGCAATTAATAAGCTCTGGTGATGAAAGCCAACGAATGGCCCAACCAAACTGGCGGTTACTTCACCTTTTGCGATCGTGGTATTTGGCCCAATCACGCTGCCGGACACGGATGCATGTTCGTCAACCGCGCTGTGTTCAAGCAACGCCGATTGCCGCACAATACCATTTCCAGTGACGCGTACGCCCCATTGTAAAATGGAATCGCTCACCGACGCGCCAGCGCTAATCTCCGTCACTTCATCGGCTGATGATAAGACCGTAACATTCGTCAATTCCAACGCATGATCGATAATCGCATGGACACCGATATAAGCATCGCGAATACGCTTAATATGTCGCACGCGCGCACGGCGGCGCACCCAACCAACGGGACTCGTCGCAATCGCGGCATAACGCTCAACCGCAGCGCGAACCGCCGCTTGTCCTTCGACATCGCCCCGTTCGCGGGTGACTAAAGCTGATTCGTCGATCGTCACTTCTGCCCACAACGGCACATCACGACCACCCGTTTCAACACAGAGCGGAATAAGTTGACCGACACCAAATCGCGCCGCGCCAGAACAAGTAATCGAACCCACATCAAATAAAACCGATTCACGGTCGATAATCATATTAGCCGCAAAGCGGACATTTTCGAGCAAACAATCATTGCCAATTTGACAATCAATCAACGTGCAATCGTAGATACCAGTCGCTAATTTAATGCCATCCTGCACTTCAACTTCACCACCAAAACGTCCAAGCACGCAAGCACCGCGTAAATGAACACGACGAACGCGGAAAGCGTCGAAATCTTGAGCGACTTGGATTTTACTCCAATCATCGGCGCGACAACCTCGATCTTCCATGACCGCAATTTCTTCACGCGTCAGCGCACGCAATAATAATCCTAAGACATTATCGCGGCGTTTTGCTACTAAACGTCCCGCATCGACCAACTCACTATCCTGACCAATCAACTCTGCTAACGAACTTAACGTGGTTGTTGGCGTACGAATGCCGGATAATTGTTGGACGGTATCCGCAGGAACCGAAGTTTCAGACGCTTTTCGCATAGAATCCTAAGCGCAAAATTGTGGACGTGATTGAAAAGTAAAATTATTTTTCGGCTTTGGCCAACGATGCTGCATCTAAACGTGACGCGGCGTCACGATCAGCATAAATGGTCAATTTAGGGTGCGTCAGCAACAAACTAGCGGGGACACTCGGGCCGCTACGGCCTTCAACCATTTTGTGCAACGCATCGGCTTTACCTAATCCAGTTGCAATTAATAACACTTCACGCGCTTCTAAAATAGTAGCCATACCCATGGTAATAGCCGTGTGGGGCGTTGATTCCAAATTCTCAAAGCGACTACCGTCACTTAAAGCCGCCAATGATGATGGAGTTAATGCGATAACGCGCATACGACTTTTGGCCAATGAACCCGGTTCATTAAGTCCGACATGACCATTGTGCCCGAGCCCCAATACGACCAGATCTAAACCGCCGCGCGCAGCAATAAGCATGTCCCAAGCTTTACATTCTGCTTCTAAATCTTTTGCGTCACCACGTGGCACGAAGGTTTGTTCCCCAGGAATATCGACTTGATTGAATAAATGATAATTCATCAGGTAGCGCGTACTGCGATGATCGAACGGGCTTAAACCAACATATTCATCAGTACCAAATGCTGTTACGTTGCGAAAATTAAATCCACCGCGTTCATGAAAGCGCTGTACCAAAACCGTATACGCTAGTGAACTCGTTCGACCCGCAGATAAACCCATTTTGATGTGAGGATTGCTTGCAATTGCGGCTGCCAAAGTGTCAGCCAAACGAATTGCAGCTGATTCCCGAGTATCTGCTAGAATCATCTTCATGTGAAAAAGGCTCCTGGTCGTCAAAAGGTTGTAGCGATCTTAGCTTTGTAATCCATGTCTGAGGTGCGGTCTGCATTTTGTCGATCTACTCAGCCAATTAACCAACGACGATCCCCTGGAAGATTTCCAGGGGATCGAACAACGATCTACCGTAACCGGCAGAGCATAAGTATCAGCTAATGAGTTACTTACAGACCTTTGGCGGCCATGTAGCTGAGCAAATCAACCACACGGTTGCTGTAGCCCCATTCATTATCGTACCAGCTGACCAACTTGAAGAAGTTGCCATTCAGTTCGATTGACGAACCGGCGTCATAGATGGAGGAACGGGTATCGTGAATGAAGTCGCTGGAGACCACTTCTTCGTCGGTGTAAGCCAGAATATTTTTGAGGTAAGTCTCGCTGGCTTTTTTGATCGCCGCGTTGATTTCTTTCAGCGACGTCGTTTTGACGGTGCGGAAGGTTAAATCGACCACGGACACCGTTGGAGTTGGCACGCGGAACGCCATGCCAGTCAACTTGCCTTTTAATTCTGGAATCACAAGTGCGGCGGCTTTCGCTGCACCAGTGGCTGATGGAATAATATTGATTGCCGCGCTGCGGCCACCCTTCCAGTCCTTTTTCGAAGGACCATCGACGGTTTTTTGCGTCGCGGTGTAACTGTGCACGGTGGTCATCAAGCCTTCGACCAGGCCGAAGCCTTCGGTCAATACCGCATGGACCAATGGCACCAAGCAATTGGTCGTGCACGATGCGTTCGACACGATGTGATGTGCCTTTGGATCATATTTATTATTATTCACACCCATGACGATGGTGATGTCTTCACCCTTCGCTGGAGCCGAGATAATAACTTTCTTTGCACCGGCAGTGATGTGGCCTTTGGCTTTTTCCGCTTCGGTGAATAAACCGGTTGATTCGATGACTAAATCAACGCCGAGTTCTTTCCAAGGCAGTTCGGCAGGCGAACGCGCCGACACCACTTTAATTTCACGGCCATCAACGACCAAAATATCGTCTTCAGCTTTATCGGCAGAAGATTTTTTCGAGCTAACCGTGCCACTAAATTTGCCTTGTACGGAATCGTACTTCAGCAAATAGGCAAGGTTGTCAGCGGGAACGATATCACCAACGGCGACCACGTCGAATTGCTTGCCGAACAAGCCTTGAGCGTGCAGAGCGCGAAAGACCAAGCGGCCGATGCGTCCGAAACCATTGATGGCGACTTTGATGGCCATGAAAACTCCTGACAAACGAGATTGCGGTACCAAATGAACAGTACCAGGTTGGGAAGGGAAGGCGGAGCCTACGAAGGACATCTCGAATGCAAGGCAGCCCAAACTTACATTTTCACCAATTCGTTACTTTTCGTTATATTAGCTGGTCTTAACTCCGAATTAAAAATAAATTAACATTAATTAACGCACGAAGCATACAAACGTCCCTACCAACAACGAACGCCCCAGATAAATCTGGGGCGTTAAAAAACAAGTATTCAAGCAGACGTAAAAACGTCATGCCGCGTGCGAAAACAAAATTAGGTCAATTTAATATTGCGCACTTTTGGCAAGTTGAAAATCGAGCCAGGTTTGCCATCGGCTTTGGTTAAGGCCCAACGGCCTTCAAATTTTAAGCGTTCAATGCGTTCAGCGCGGCTGAGAACATTGCGATGTTTGGCGAAACCGCCCTGACTTCTGAAGGTACCATGGATGCTCATAAAAAACCTCTGATGAGAGATGCAGGAAAAAGCGAGGCGCGAAACTTAGTGCGTGCCACCAGATTGCAAGCCGGGGTTACTAGAAGCTCGCGGGGTTTCACGGCGGGCAGGCTTGGCCGCCTTTCCACCCACCACTGGCGCGCGATGCGCTTCACCACTGCGCCCCTTTATGCTGGTTTGGAGATGCTCTTCCAGCCAGGAGCACAACAAATGTACCGGATGCTTATCATCGACCGGAGTCGTTACGCGCACATCAGCCAGGGCTTCCGCAAGCGGTTTGCTACCACGATCGTGATATAACTGACGAAAAGCGTCGCGCACCGCCTGAATGTGTTCTTCTGACCAACCATCTCGACGCATACCAATTTGATTAATATTTCGCGGCTCTGCGGGATTGCCCTCAGCAATCATAAAAGGCGGCACATCGAAACGCACGCCACTCATCGATCCAACCAGGGCCAATTGGCCAATCGTAGCGAAATGATGTAAGCCAACCATGCCACCAATAATAGCTTTACGACCGACTTTAATATGACCCGCTAACTGCGTATTATTGCCAATAACCACGTGTTCCGCGATAATACAGTCATGAGCGACGTGAGCGTAAGCCATAATTAAACAATGATCACCAATTTCAGTTTTCATGCCGCCACTCGCCGTACCTTTACTGACGGTCACGGCTTCATGAATGCGACAATGTTGACCAATAATCGTTTCGCTATCTTCACCACGAAACTTTAAATCTTGGGGATCGCTACCCACAACGGCGCCTGGAAAAATAATGGTGCCCGCACCAATGCGTGTGCGACCGTAAACGGTTGCGTGATTACGTAATTCAACGCCTGGTCCGATAGAAACATTTCCCTTAACCACACAAAAGGGACCAACGATTGCTTCCGGATGAATTTCCGCCGAAGAGTCGACCACCGAAAGTGGATGAATAGGCATAAAAGGGAATCCTTTTAAGTGAGCCGTGGGTATGTAATTGGCAGTTTACTTTTGGCCACGAATGGTCCGTAACCTATGAATGGCAAAGGACATGGTCAAGTTTCATTTTCATTGTCTGACATCGAATTGATGATATTCACCAGCATGCCAATCATACGAAAAATGATGATGGGACCGCCGCACACCTACGTGGTCCAAGCTGAGACCACCCAGGCGACTCCTCTTTTTGACCATGATGAAACTGCGTATTTTCTTCACTTAATTGAAACCATTCGCAAACCTTTTGATGCTCGAATATTCGGCTACCGCATCACGCCAACTGGTTTTTACCTTATTTTACGTCATATCGCCGTACTCAATGACTCAGATGAACACGTGCGAAAACGTTGGCAAAGCATGGGCGGCAGTCCGCTCACGCCGCTGCCGCGCATCAAACATCGTTTCACCAGTTTGGGTGGATTCATGCAGACCTTGCTGCAGCGATTCAGTCGTGATTGGAACAAACGCCATTCTCGACGCGGTCATCTGTGGGCCAGTCGTTATCGTGCCTGTCTGTTAGCAGATGACCTCGCCTTATTGGCCAGTGTAGCCTGGGCGGAACTAATTCCCAAACCGAGAACCACGTTCGTCGCCACCAGTGCGAGCATGAGTGTGGTCGCAGAAACGCCGATTGGATTAACTCCACTCCCCTTACGACTCGGCCCCGATGGCTCGTGGTATACCGCCGATGAATCGCCACCCGGTTTGACCCCCCTGCGAGATGCGCAAGTTAACGCGTTATTCACCACTTTTGCCCAAGGCATTTCACCACAAGATCTCACTCGCTATGGCACGGCTTTATGTCATGGCTGGGCCTTCGGTCGTCCTGATAGCCTGTCCCAAACTGTCTCGCGACTGTCACGCGTTGGCGGACGTGGGCGTAGCCGGCAAATTCACGATTTAGATGATCAACTAGGACTCTGTGGCGTATGGGGATGACGGACGCAATTCCATTTAGTGAAATACAACGCCTATGCGCGGCTGAAGGATTAACCGCCGGTGGTGTCCTGTCACCGGTGCCACAACAATTAGATCCGACCTGGCTTGATCGCATGGAGGCCGATGGCCTGGGCGACATGGATTGGCTGCAACGAACTCGAATCCAACGTTTACATCCAACCCATATGATGCCAAAAGCAAAAGCTTTATTGGCTGTCGCAATGGCATACCAACCAACCCCCGAATGTGGGGAATTAAAACGCGCGCGCTATACGGCAGGCAAAGATTATCATCATGTTTTACGTTCTAAATTAGGCCGAATTGGCGTCATTTTGGGCCAACGTTGTGGGAGCACTTCAAAAGGTCGAGCCGCTGTAGATTCAGCCCCCCTCAATGAACGTACCTTAGCGCGAATGGCTGGACTCGGTTGGTTTGGAAGAAATTCTTTATTAATTTCGCCCGAAGTAGGCAGTTACCGCTTACTCGGTTTTTTACTTACTGATGCGGCGCTCGAACCACATCACGCAGGACATGGCGAAGACCGCTGTGGTAAATGTACGGCCTGCGAAAAACGATGTCCGACGGCGGCATTGGCCGACCGGCGCGTGCTGACCACGCGC
>SYDV01000395.1 GCA_005801395.1 Planctomycetia bacterium
AAACCATGATCAGGCGTAATGCTGGTTGATTCAGGGTGATTAATGAGCGCAGGACGTGGCGGCGGTTCATGTTGCACATACAGCAACCAGGCTGCAATCCCGCGTGATAGGACGGCAATAATAATAAGGATTTGAAATCCCCACGGTCCAGCGGTTGGCGGTAAGAGTTCGAGAATACCAGCAAATAACGCCGCAAAGCTCAGTTTTACTACAATCACCCAGCGACTGCGAAAGGCGAGGTAGCGGCTTTGTAAACGTCGCGGAACTAAACTCCCCATCCAACTAGTCCACGCCGGGGCGCCTACGGCACTCGCTAATCCAATAGTGACAGCCATAGCCAAACCAAATGGGACGGCCCATGCACTGGTGGGAAAATAGATTGGCGCACTTAAACCAATAAGACACGCAATTTGAACATAGGTATGAATCAGTACCGCGTTTTTATTACCACCCAGGAAGCGAATAATTGGTGATAAATAAATTCCGACCAACATCATGCCGAGCATCGGCACAATGGTTAAAATTCCAATTTGCGATGGCGTTGCCTTTAATCCGGTTTGCAAAATGGGGACGATAAAACTTTCGACAAATCCCAGCATCGCAGCCACGACCAAGCCTTCGATCACGGCAATCGCCATACCATGACGTAAAGGACTACCGTGTCGCCAGCGGCGAGAACGAGGCACGAGCGGCCTCGCGACGGGAACGGACACAAGGCACTCCAGCGGGCGCAGCAGTGTGAAAACAATGAGGGACGTGGGAAGAGCTTTGGCGCTAACCCTCGAAAATCAGGTTAGCGAGCACAACAAATCACGATCTTCCCGGTGCGCAGTCCAATTTTGCCCGCACAGCACGAGCGGCGCGTTCGATGTCATCTGGCGTGCCCTTCGCCAAATTTCCACCCATGCCAACGGCAACGACTCCCGCTGCAAACCACTCATGCAGATTGTCGAGCGATACACCGCCGGTTGGCATAACGGGGATATGCGGCAATGGGCCTTTAAGCGCTTTGACGTAATCCACTCCGACGAGGCTGCCTGGGAACAACTTGATGCAGGTCGCCCCAGCATTCCACGCAGTGACTATTTCGCTGGGGGTGATGGCGCCTGGTAACATCGGTATTTTACGACGAATTGCCTCTGCAACGATGGCGGCGTCAAAATGCGGACTAACGGCATATTGAGCGCCGGCATTTTGCGCGTCGCCAAGTTGGCTTGGGCTCAATACGGTGCCAACTCCAATCGCGGCTTCGGTTGGCGCAAGAGCAACGACACGTTCGATTGCGCGGCAGCAGTCTGGCGTCGAATAGGTGATTTCGATGCCCCAAACACCCCCGCGCATCAACGCTTCGGCCATGGCAACCGCGTGGTCGGCACTACTGCCACGAATCACTGCAACAACGCCGACCCGTTTGAGGGTAGTCAGAAAAGTCATGAAAGGTCTCGCTTTTGGGGAAGTTTGGGTGAATCAATGTACCGCTAAAGATACGTAGACGAGAAAAAATATGACCGATGACACGATCCGTTCAGATAGCGACGGGAAAACGACAAAAAGAGTCCATTTGTGTCAGCATACGCGATTGACATGTCAGGATTTATGATGCAAAGGTAGGACATGAACAGTGGCGATATCGTAGTGTCCGGATCGCAATCGGTAAAAACGTCAATCCTTCGAGTAGACCCTTATGCAAGCCAATGAACGCTTATTACAACGCTTTCACGACGGTGAATTGACCCAGGCCGAAGCTGCCGGGGTCGAGCATCTCTTAGCGCAACAGCCCACGTTACGTGCGGCATCGCTGCAACTTGACGCCCTGGATGGCTTGTTCAAAGAACATGCCACCCGCGTCCATGCCACCAGCACCGCCGACTTGGTTCAACGCATTCGCACTAATTTACCCCTGACCGTTCCCAAACGCGAAGTTCAGGTCAGCGTCATACATGTGGTGGCGTCCGTAGTTTTGGCGTGTTTTGTCGCCATGGGAGTGTTCTTAGCCGACAACCTTAAATGGTTACTCAGCGATATGATTCCGATGTGGTCCTTGGCTTTAATTGCCATGGCATGCGGATTGTCCATGTTAGTTGCAGCTCGTCCGTTACTGCATTTAGAGGCAGGAATTTTTCAATGGATGCTCCGCCGTCGCCTAGCAGTGGGTGATGGGGAGGTTCTCGTGTGTCGGGTCTTTGGGGTTGCTCTCATTCTTGGTGGAACGCACATTGCCGGCCTGTGGGGATAAACATGACCACGCCAGTAACCATTATGCCAATTACCATTCGTTTGGCCTCATCACAAACGCGAACTTTTCGCGGTGGATTCACATTTGTTGAATTAGTTGTGGTCATCACGGTTATCGCCGCGCTGGCGGCCATTGGTTTCCCCGTTTATCGCTCAGTAAGAAAAGCATCAGATGTCAGCGCTACGCAATCTATGGTGCAAGCAGTCGCTACCGCGATGTCGACGTATCAATTAAAAACTTGGACGTGGGAAACGAAAGCGGCTAAACCAAATGCAACACCGCCAGAACCGGCTGAAATGCGGACGTATCATTTGTGGGATTTAAATCGTTTTGCCTCTGATAAAACGACATTGAATCCAGATATTAAGATGGGAGAACCTGAGGGTATTACACCTAAGGCCAAATTTTTCAGCATTGACGGTTACACGCCCGGTAGCAAAAGCACCCACAATAAAAACGGTAAAAATCAACAGCAGATTTTTAATGAAGCCTCTGACCCTTTAAAAAGCATGATGCCTCGCGATGGCGCACGCTGGGATGGAAACTTTCCTACCGCAGTAATTAAATCGGGTTATACGGGTTTTATGAACATGGTAGCACCAAACATTCATAAATCGTTTATCCGCAGCGATGGGATCATAATTGATAGATGGCTTCAACCGTTGCGAATCCACTTCCAAGCCAAAATATTTGGTACGGATTCGTTCGGAATTTGGTCAGCAGGTTATGATAAATATGATCAAACTTTTCGTAATGATTCTCTTAATGATCTAAGATGGAATCATATTCCTGATAATGTTGATGATTTGAGGAGTTGGAAGTGAACGTAAATTCCCATCAGCATTTATGTTCGATAAATCGCAGTGGTTTCACCGCGATTGAAATGATGGTGGTGGTGTCCATCGTCATTCTGTTAGTTGCGATGGTGGTGCCAACGATTGGACCAGCGATTAAAAAAGGCCATGTCAATGATGCCGCAAATGCGATTCAGCGCGCTTGTTCGATGGCGCGCCAATTGGCTCGCAGTAATTCAGAGCCCAGAGCACCGGTCAAATATTTTGGTGTAGCCATTGTGGTTCCGAGTGAAGGTGGAAGTAAATTGGATCCAGCCTATGCCGTCGTGGTTTATAGTCGGCAACCGCTGACGAATTATAGTCATGTGAACAGCCAGGGGAACCAATACCCGAATGGCACGCCTGATTTGAGCCGACCGCCTGGAACCGCAATGAGTGGTTTCAGACCAGCGGGAAAATTCGTATTTAATAAGGGCGTCCTGCCATTTATGGACGCAACGGCCACGCCGCCAAACTTGCCCTACACCCTGATGACACCGGGCACCAGTGTTGGCTGGTATTATCAATACCGCACTGGTTTTATTTTTACCGATGTGTCAAAGCCATTTGAGGCGAAAGATGTCGGTGTGGCATCGGTAACTGGGGCATCCCCCAAAAGTCTTGGTGTGGCGACGATTGATTTGAAATATAAAGTTGCGGTCGGGATCTATAAAATTGGCCTGATGAATGCCCAGGACATGTACTGACCTGGCGCGAATATCGGTCACTCATATCAGTTACTTTAGCTGGAGTTTTCTCATGGTGCCTGCGCACAGACAGTTAGCTTTCACCATGCTCGAATTATTGGTGGTTATTTCCATCATGTCGATTCTTGCCGCCATGATCTTAGTTGGCGCGCAAAAAATTGGCGGTAACGCGCAAGTCAAAAAAACAGACACCATTATTCAAACCGTGCGATCAGGAATTGAATTAGCGATCGCAAATAAAGGTAGCGCAATAAGCCCAACGGAGCATCCATTTGCGGGCTCGCGTGATAGTGCGGGAGGCCAACGTTTTAAGTTTGTTCGCATGGATGGTTCGACCATATCGTCAACGGGTTTGGCACTTAAAGGCGTTCCCAATACGAGTTTACTCATCAGCGATCAGAATAAATTATTGATGCAGACTGACCGTTTTGCTGATGAACGGATTCCTTTGCTCTATGGTGCATTACGGGAAGATATTGGCGTATTGCAGTCATTGCGTAAAGTCGTGACTAAATATCGGATGTTGCCGATGCCTCCGAAGCCGCCGGTCACAGCTCCTCCGACACCATGGAAGGTGATTTCTCCAGTTACGAATAAATACAACGGAGTAACTTATAGTGATTCAAATAAAGATACTGATCATCCTTTTTTTCCAAACACACTGATTCCGACAAAATATCAAGATGAAAATAAAGACTCTCCCGGAAAGCAGGTTGATCCACCATTTGGAACATTAGGTGACAGTAAATTGGCGCTCGATTATTTATTTGGCAATAGTAACGCTCAGGCCGAATTAGCGTCATTGAAAGCAATTTTCAATGCGGATCCAACCCTGCCAGATGACGTCAATACGTATAAGACTGGAATCGAAATGCGTAATGGTGGAGGTAAGAAGGATATAGCCGAAGCCTTGGTCTACACGAATTATGGTAGTCCTGGCCAAATTGAGTCGAATGTCACTAAATCAAAATACGAACCTGGCTACCTCGCTGTGGGAACGGCAAGTGGTGGAAAAACATCATTAGCTACTGGAAGCGGTGGGAAATGGGTCAAGTATCGTATTGGCGGAATGGCTGTTTATGATGCCTGGGGTAATGAATTAATG
>SYDV01000396.1 GCA_005801395.1 Planctomycetia bacterium
GCTGCTGGCACGATCTCGGTAATAGTTTCTCGCTTGGCCAAGCGTTCGCGAATCAGGGAGCTTGAAATGGCAGGCAAAGAACAAACCTGTTCATCAAAACCACGACGCGGTACGGGAATGACCTTAATTCGTGTCGCTAATTCACTGCCACGATGCCAATTCGGTAAATCAATCGCGGTATCGCTGCCACCAACTAAATACCAGTGATGTTGCGGATGCGCTTGGGTGAGTTGGGTGAGTAAGTCAAAAGTGTAACCACTGGAATTATGCAATTCATCATCACGTACGCTTACAAACGGAAGGTCGGCAAATGCCGCTTGGCATAATTGCCAGCGGACATCCCATGGACTCAGATTTTTATGATAGGCGTGCTTTGCCACGGGTAGCACCCACACCGCGTCAACATTCGTCATTAATTTGGCATAACACGCCGCTAAAACATGGCCCATATGCGGGGGATCGAAGGAACCACCGAAAAGGGCAATGCGCATGGTGCGCCTATTCGCTCTCAGCGCGGGATTTCAGCACGGCCATGAACGCTTGCTGTGGAACTTCCACATTGCCGATCATTTTCATGCGCTTTTTGCCTTCTTTTTGCTTTTCCAACAGCTTGCGTTTACGCGAGACGTCGCCGCCATAGCACTTAGCCGTTACATTCTTGCCGACGCTTTTAATCGTTTCGCGCGCAACTACGCGACTGCCAATAGTGGCCTGTAGGGCGACTTCAAATAAATGGCGAGGAATTTCTTCTTTGAGCGCCTTAATGATCTGACGTCCACGATATTCAGAGTTTGATTTATGGCAGATAAAGTCCAAGGCATCACACTGATTATTGTGCACCAAAATATCCACGCGTACGAGATCCGCTTCTTGAAAGCCGCAAAATTCGTAATCCATGGTGCCGTAGCCCTGGGTGACGGATTTGAGCTTGTCGAATAAATCGTAAATCACTTCAGCCAAGGGCATATTATAAGTGAGCACACAGCGCTTAGTACCCAGGTATTCTTGTTTTAAAAATGCACCACGTCGGTCGCTGACTAATTGCATGACCGCGCCAATTTTGTCGGCTGGTAACATAAAATGAATAGTCACTAACGGTTCTTCGATAGAATTATAACCATCTTTCGGCAATTCACCTGGGGTGGTGATTTCAATGCGTTTATTTTTTCCGTTCTCATCCAAATCGCGTAAATTGACGCCGTAAGTCACGGTCGGTGCGGTTTGCACCATGTCTAAGTCATGTTCGCGTTCCAAGCGCTCTTGGCATATTTCCATGTGCAACATGCCTAAGAAACCACAGCGGAAACCATGGCCAAGTGCTCCGCCCGATTCTGGCGACCAGCGGAACGATGCATCATTGAGCGAGAGTTTTTCCACCGCTTCGCGCAGCTGGTCGTAGGTGGTTTCACCTGATGGATATAATCCGCAATACACCATCGGCTTCATGTCGCGGAAACCAGCTAATGGTTCGGCTTGGTTGGTTTCTAATGTGATCGTGTCGCCGACTTTTACGTCAGCTAAGGCTTTAATCGCCGCGCAAATGTATCCTACTTCACCGGCTTCAAGACCGTCATCAGATGACGTCATGCGCGGCTTTAAACGACCAATGTCACTGATTTCATAGGTTTTTGCTGAACGAATGAGGCGAATCGTGTCGCCCTTACGTAATTTTCCATTTTTAATTCGGGCGTATAAAATAATGCCACGATAATCGTCATAAATAGCGTCAAAAACTAAAGCCTGAGTGGGGGCGCTTCGATCACCAACGGGCGAGGGAATGCGCTCAACCACGGCGGCTAAAATATCGCTAATGCCGATGCCTTGTTTGGCGCTACAGCGAATAGCTTGGTCACTTTCTAGTGCGAGTGATTCTTCTATTTCTGCGCAAACAATATCGGGCTGTGCTCCTGGGAGATCAATTTTATTGAGCGTTGGAATGACGGATAAATTTAATTCAGTGGCTAATAAATAATTAGCGACCGTTTGCGCTTGCACACCTTGCGCAGCATCAACCACTAATAAACAACCTTCACATGCTTGGAGCGAGCGAGAGACTTCATAACTAAAATCGACGTGACCCGGGGTGTCGATTAAATTAAGCTGATACGTTTGTCCGTCTGTATGTTTATGGGTCAGCGATACGGCTTTGGCTTTAATGGTAATGCCGCGCTCACGCTCTAAATCCATGCTATCGAGGACTTCGAGCTCCTTATCTTCTTTGGCTTTCATGGCACCGGTCGCTTGGAGTAAGCGTTCGGCGATCGTTGATTTGCCATGATCGATATGAGCGATGATGCAAAAATTACGGATGAGATGCTGGGGATGCGGCATGGAGGGGCGAGAGCCTAGGACCTCGCCCAGACACGCAATGCAGACGTGCGAAAATGGATGGTGTTCTGTTTATGTCGGCGGCAGAGGCCTAGACCAAAATCTGGGTCATTTATGCCGGATGCAGAACTAAGGAAGAATTTACAAGAGGAACGGTAACCCATTCGGGTCACATAGAAACGGAGGAATGAGGTAGGAAATATCCGAAATCCTCGCGTTTTTTCTCGTCTCTGTATTGCCTTCTGCTCCGTTTCTGCGTTCCTCCTGTTCAGCTTTTTTAGATTTTAAGGCAATGATGGCTTGGAATTGGCCTTAGGTGCTCAAGTTGCTTGCCGGCTTGGTGCCTATGAGCAAATAAAATTGGTGAATCCGCTTCCCTCTTGTTTCACCCGATTCGACACCATGATCCCGCCTCCCTTTTCTGGCACCCCCCAGGGGTGTTTTCATGGCTTTTAGTCATGATTGCCCGCCTTATTCAGCCACTTTTTCAGTCCTTATCCGGAGCCCACAATGGCCATCAATCTCGCCAAGACACGCAATTTCGGCATCGTTGCCCACATCGACTCAGGCAAGACCACCGTGTCGGAACGCATCCTCTATTACACGGGTAAAAAGCACAAAATCGGTGAAGTGCACGATGGTGGCGCCTCAACGGACTGGATGAAAGAAGAACAAGAACGCGGTATCACCATCACGGCAGCCGCCGTGTTCGCACAATGGCGTGGCCACGACATCAATTTGATTGATACCCCAGGACACGTGGACTTTACCGCTGAAGTCGAACGTTCTTGCCGCGTACTCGACGGCGCAGTGGTGGTGTTCTGTGCGGTGGCTGGCGTGCAAGCGCAGTCCGAAACCGTCTGGCGCCAAGCGAATAAATAC
>SYDV01000397.1 GCA_005801395.1 Planctomycetia bacterium
AAAGCCTTAATTCAATCATTCTTCAAATGCAAATCTGTAGACTACACTGCTGCCTAGGTAATACAACGCTCTATCCATCCATTCTACAAGGCGGTCGGGAAGTGCAGTTTGTTCGCTTTCGCACTTCTCTTACCGCAGCAACTGATCCGGATAAACAAAGCCAGAATATAGAGAATTTAATCGGCGCAAACGGACAGGCTCTCAGCCAATATGCATTAGCTCCCGTCTCTCCTTATTTCATTATTAACCCTAACGGTGGGCTACCAGGTTACTGGAATCTATCTCCCGTTTGGGATAGTAATCGCACGCAATTAACCTTTAATGAGAATGCTGACCCGGTTAATCTGCGGATTTATCGTTACGTATTAGTACCCTACAGTAATGTAGTTCCAGCCACCATCGCTGTCGGCCTTACCTACAGTATATCAGACTATCCCTCCTATCCGGAAGCCGGACCAACGCTTCTTCGCGGAACATTGATCCGACAATATCGTAATGCTGCAGCGACTACGTGGCAAACGATTGGAGTACCGTTATCTGATACTGTTGTCTTTGACACGATTAACGATGAAAACAGCGCCACTCTGCCCTGTTTCATTTTTGCATCTGCGTTTGATGGCGTCACCCGCACAGGGACGGAGAGCATCGGCGACAACGAAGTTCGGCTGAAAATATCCCTCGCTATGCAGACAAAAAAAATAACCGCTCCCGTTTTAATCGATTTTCGTTTTTCCTTTCCCTTTCGTCGCATTGATTTTGGCGAATAAACAACAGGAGGCCTATCATGTTCCTTCGCAATTATACCCGCTACGGCAATGCACTGTTTCTAGCGACCATAATTCTCGCGCTGGTGGCAACTGGCATGATGTCACTCACCGATCAGCTCATGGGTCGCCAGAAGATGATGAACGTGACGCAGCAAAATACCGGTGCACAAGATGCCGCCGATAGTATTGCCGAAACTATTAGTGACCGCATTAAAGAAAATGCGTCACTATTGATGACTGATTTGAATACCTCACAAAATCCGCTCGGAAATTGGCTTACTCGTGGTTATATTGCCAATGTCTCTGATGTTGGATCCGTGAAGGGGCTGTGGATCAATAATTGTTTGGTCTATTGGCGTTTAGAGCCTGTCGCTGGTTACGATCGCACCATTACCGATACCAATGGTAATGGCAGCATAGATGACGGCGATGTCAGTGCCCAGAACGGCAATAAATATCTTATTAATCAATCACTAGATGTCACCGCGAACTCGACCCTACCTAACCGCGCTGTTGGAACAGCAAACGAAAATCCTGGCTTACTTTTCTTTGAATTAACCGTTGATGCTTTCGCTATGCCCGGGCAAAGTAATATGGATGCCAATCCACTAGCAGTAGCTGGGAATTTATCATCTGCGATTGCCAGTGAACGCTCACCGCTTCACGCGCAAACAAAGAGACGTGTCTTAGTCAAAAATGCCAGCCTGTTTCGCTATGTTATTTTTTACAACGCCTCAGGCGCAAGCGGTGACTTAGAATTATACCAAGCACCAAATATTTCCGTCGTGGGTGCAGTTCATACCAATGGCTCAGCCTATCTCGGTTTCAACGTCGGGGTCGGTGTTTTCGGTTCGAGCCCAGCTGTTGTTGACCCCAATCCTTACGACCCGATTCCCGGACTTAAACCAATCGCCTTTACAGCCGTCAATGGAATTTTTTCCATGCGCAAGAATGAAAATTATCTGGCCGGATTGCTTGATCCCATGGCTATTTCTCGTTCGGATCCAGTCAACGAAACATCGACAAAACGCCCTGGACTCAATCCACCGTATTTGAATTCAATTGCGCTCAGCTACACCACGAAAACCGTTGGCGGATTCTCGTTACAAGTACCGGGCGCGTCTGGATCCTTACAAAATCCTTTGAGTGTTGCTCGTGATTCGCGCCAAAATGCCGGTGGCACCCCATTAAATGGATATGACTCGCGCTTGGTTCGCGATGCGCCAAATCGACAGATGAAAAAGATTGATATCACCAGCAGATTAAAAATGTCGGGATATCGTCCACTTGAACCATTCACACTCGTGGGACCCGGAGTTCCCATTAAGGGCCTCCCTGGCAGTTATTCGCTGGTGACTGGTGCAAATACCACCGCTTATGCCATGGATATGATGCTGTTTCAGACATCGCCAACAGCACAGGATATTCTACCGGATCAATTAACTTCTTACAATTTAGATGTTCCTGTCACATTGGCTACACTACCCGCGCCCAACACCGCCTTAGTTAGCGCATTCAATACGACCACGTTACCTCTTCCTGGTGCAGCGCTCAACCCTGGTGTGATTAGCCGCACGGCTAGTATGACTATTAGCGACAGTGATATTTTTAGCCATATCGCCACTTATATTCAATCTAATCCCCCGACAAATTCTCCGGTTTTAAATAACTATATTCGCAATCCTCTGGGACTCAATTCCATTATCAGTCCTGGCGTTGGATTAGTCATACTAGAGCGTGGGAGACAGGCTGTCATAACTTCTTGGCCTTCAGGAAGACTGGGACAAGTATCATGGGATCCACCATCCATTTATAGTACGAGCGATGCGAATACCGGACTCGGCGCTCTCTATTACGACACTGATGGAGATGGCATTATTGATCGCATGCCTGAATATTTATCTGATTACTGTCAATGGCTACGAACTAATTATGTGGTTTATTTTGGACTAAATTCAGCCGGACAATTAGTTGATATTACCGATCAGTTTTTTAGCGTCCCTGCTGGCGCGGCGAGTCTTGATAATTTATTAGCATATGAAGGTGTTTTTAAGGATCGGCGTGAATCTCGCTGGCGCCAAAGCAATGTAAACCAATTCACGGCCGCTGGTGCTGCCAATTATGATGATACTCGAGTAAATGCCCTAACCCTCAATATGGCCGCGATTTGTACTTTTATTAGCACTACGCCTCTTAATCGCCTTGATCCAACAACGGCAAGCGTATCTCCTGCAAGCTCTCGCTTTAACGGCACCATTTATGCCGCACGCACACCGCGTTATTCCAACCCAAGGGCACCTGGGGGAGTAGTCGCTCCTGGGGTTCAAGGTGTCTCAGCGGCTAATCAAGCCCTGATGCAAACTTACCGCCAATATGGCGAATTTCACCCGCTCGCCCCCCATGGATTTAACCCTTTGCTTGGCGGTCTCAATGCACAAATGCAACGTACATCCCTTCCAATTGTGGCACAGGATACTATCGCAACGGGTGGCGCACTCCGTTATCCAGTAGTGGGAGATGCGGGATTGGCGACCATCAATGGCTTTGCTGGACACACCAATGTAGTCTTTGGTAGCAATGCCCAAACATGGTCTTCTTATCCATTTTTAAAGCGTGTCCGTATTGCGAATGCCAGTGCCATTAATTGGGGAGGTGTGCGCGCCAACGGACGTGCGATAGGCCTCACCATTTACACTCCAAATGTTTGTTATCTGTGGGGCAGCTTTAACGTACAGCAGGACAGCACCGGTAATTTCCCCGCCTGCGCCTTATATTGCGATGGAATTGTTGCTCTTTCTGCCGCGTGGAATGACGCCGCTGTCAATGCACTCACAGGTACAGGTCGACCGATTTACACGACCGCAAGCTCTACCGTACATCGCCTTTGTTTGGTTATTCACAATACTCCAACCGACCTAGGCAATATTAACGTGGCTGATATCCATCAACCTGGTGGCAGTGGTGGCATGCATAATGTGGTCAAGTTTTTAGAACGCTGGAGTGGAATCGACTGGGCATTTATCGGTAGCCTCCTTGTACTGGACCGTGCAAGATACACTCGTGGCTATCTTGGGAATCAAGATGTCTACGAACCACCAGTGCGAACCTATCTTTTTAACGATGACTTATTCCGTGAACTTCCGCCATTTCCTGATATCATTAACGACGTTTTCATTTGGTGAGCACCATGACTAGAATAAAAACGCAGTGGTTTTATGGGCGAAGAATTACGGTGCTATCCCTCGCCTGTTTATCACTGGTGATGAGTGCCGGATTTGCAGCAGAATCTAACACTGCCACCAATAAGCGAACAGGGACAACAGAAACTCCGTCAGCAATTGACGCACTCGTAAGCGATGCACTCACTGGTAACCTAGGTGCCATTGCGTCGCTTCGTACCGCTGCATTAAAACTCGACGACACCAAGTCGATGGCAATCCTTGAACAAGTGAGAAAAAATGGGGCAAAACGCAATAGCGCCGTTGCGGCCTGCTTCATCCAACATCCAGAAGCCTGGGTGCAACGTACTGCAATAAACATTATTGAAAAATTAGGTATTGATGACAAGGATACGTTGAATCTATTAATTTTCAGCGTCGAAAAGGCTCCGCCGTTAGTTGCCGGGGCCGCCGCGACTGCATTAGGAAACATTCGTGATCCGCGTTCCTGGTCGCCGCTCATCGATAAATTATCACTACAAAATCCAGCAGTTATCCGCCTAGCGCACGAAAGCCTACGCCAACAAACCAATCAAAAATTCCCCGCAGAATACGACGTCTGGAATCGCTGGTATCAAGAACGAAAGACCGACGAAGAAGCACAATTCGCTCGCTTTCAACGACTATTAACGGAATCAAATGGGAATAATATTACTGGCATTGACGGACTCGCTTCCCTGGTTCTTTTACGTGATCAAGCCACCTCCGTTTTAATCTCCCTCGCTGATCATCCAAATCAATCGGTTCGCGACCATGTTGAACGGTATTTGCGCCAATGGACAGGCACTCTCGGCAATGAATCCATTGCCGTTGCCGTTACGCGAGCACAGACGCGCGCCATCGCACCGCCTCCTCCACAACCGGTCGAATCCATCGCAGCATCACAAATCGCCGTGCTTAATCTCCCTGCCGGTCAGCCAACGAATGGTTTCTTTGACACCACGTATGGCGTCTTACTAATCGTGACCTTGTGCTGCGCTGCATTAGCTGTCCTGCTGTGGTTCTTGCGGACACCTGTTGGACAGGCTGTGCAAGGAGCGACACAGAGCTTTACCCGCAGGATGGGACGGTCTCGCGTCGTTGTCATGTTTTCCAATGGCACCAAACGTTTCGTAAATTCTATGCCAAGCCCGATTAAAGCGGTGACCAAACGCTTTGCCGCTCCGGCCAAAATCATAGTGCAAAAATTAGCTGATGAGACCAAACGCACGTTAAAACCTACTCCCAAGTCGAAATAGCCGTCAGCTCGTGCAACATCCGTTTCGTGTATGGCCGTCCATACCAAAGCGCATTTGACCAAGACGCCTAGTACGACACGGTGCTCCTTCGCAAGGGAGCGCCCATGTCTGAAGTTCTAAGAAAAAAAATGCAAACGGCGACGCTGGTTGAAAAAACCATTTTAGGCGGCGGGCGTTTAGGCGTGTTTAAATTAAAACCCGACAGCGGTGAGCGTTGGTGGTATCAAGCCGGTCAGTACACCACCTTAGCATTGGATACCGCAAATCACGGCTTCGTGCCTCGTGCCTATTCCATCGCCGGTAGTCCGCTGGATGACGGCATTATCGAATTTTATATTGCGCTGGTCGATAATGGTCAATTGACGCCAACGATCTTCGCGCAAGAAGTTGGCGCTAAATTTTATTATTTATCCCCCAAGGGTAAATTTACCGTCGCTAAGGCGAATAAGAAAACCTTAGTCATGGTGTCCACGGGCACCGGATTAGCCCCGTTCGTGGCGCAAATTCGCACCATGTGGAAATCGCATCAGGCAGGCGTTCCCTGTCCTTATCGTGTGGTGTTATTTTACGGTGCGAGTTATAGCGATGAGTTCGGTTATCGTGATGAACTCACGTCGTATGCCGCAGCGAAAAAAGATGGTTTCGATTTCACCTTTATTTGCACCTCATCGCGGCCCGATGCCACGCGCGGTTGGAATGCGTCGATCGCTAAAGGTCGCGTCAATGAAGTTGTGCGCCACGTTTTCGACTGGGGCATTCCAGCAGGCCGCACGGTCGCCATGCCCGAAGGCGTTGACGCAGCCGCATTAAAAGCACATGTTCTGGCAAATGGCCCAGACGATATCGCTTTCCTGGCCTGCGGTAATCCCGGCATGATCGAAGATATTAAAGAACCGATCGCTCACACCGGAATTAACACGTATTTGGTGGAAGAATTCTGGAAGGCGTAAGGGTACGCTTGATGTCCTTGTCGAAATCCGTCTTAACGACCGGCTTCCAGTTCTTTAATCATTGCCTGAATCGAGACATCAGTCGGCAACAATTCACCTAATTGGCGAGCCAACGGCAACGCCTCTGCTCCTCGCCCGGCTTCACGCAGGAAATTAACACAGCTACTTAAGAGATCGAGATCAGTTGGATGACGCTTAATCGCTTCCTGTAATTGCTTGATAGAGGCCGCAGGATTTCCGAGATCATGTGTAGCCATAGCGAATACCAGCGCGTAACGCGCGTCAGCGGGATCTAATCGTACAGCTTCGGCAAATTCAGCTAACGCCAATTGATATTGTTTGGCGCGCACCAATGACAATCCGAGCGCATGATGTGCGGCAGCATTATTCGGATCCTGTTTGACCACGGTGCGCAATAAGGTTTGCGCAGAGACTTCATCACCTCGTTGCCTGGCCAAATCTGCTAAATTCATGCGTGCCGGTTGATAGGTCGGCTCACGTACAAGCGCTTCGTTGAAAGCACTATCCGCGCCATTGGGGTCACCAGCAGCTAAGCGTAAATTACCGAGATCGAGCAGGGCTTCGGCCTGATCACCATTAGCCACAGCGGCAGCAACCGCTTCAGCCCATACTTTTTTCCACTGCACTTGCTCTGATTCTGGTAAATTACGCGCATTCGCGCCGAGCTGACGAATGGCTGCAATACGCACCGAACGCATGTCGTCACGCAATAAGGCTGGGGCCAATTTTAATTGTTGATCGCCTGGTAAATCACCCAGGCGTTCAGCTACTCCTAAACGCACCAAGGGATTGGGGTCGGTTACCGCAACCTGCACATCGGCAGCCGTCGCACCACTTTGTCGTGAAATTAAACTCGCAACTGTTCCACGCACCATGGGGCTGCTCTTCGCATCAGCGAGCACGGCTTTCAACTTGGCTAAAGCACCGACTGAACGTGCGCGACCAGCCGCAATCGCCTCAACTTCAGGAACGGGCTTTGGTTCACCCCACCAATTTTTCCAGGCGTTTGCGGCCCAGACATTGTCCTTCGCTTTATCCGTTTTCTGATGGCATTTACTGCACGCATCTGGGGCACCAATTGCTTTTGCTAAATCAGGGCGAGGAATTTTTATGCTGTGATCACGGCGATCATGGACGGTCATATAAGCCGTGTGCGGCATATGACATTCGACACAGCTAGCGCCCTTACTGCCCATTTGGTGATGATGATGTTCAGGGGTATCAAAGCGGGTAGTTTGGTGACAACGAGCACACAAATCATTACCGGTAGCGCGTAATTTTGCCGTATGTGGTTCATGACAATCGCTACACGTTACCCCTGCCTGATGCATGCGGCTCTGCACAAACGAGCCGTATTCAAACACTTCATCATCAATTTGACCATCAGCGTGGTACAAACCATTTTCCAATAAACTGGGCGAATAGTGCTGCATAAACGACATGCCTGGTTCGTATTTAACTCCTAATGAAGAACGTCTTGCATGGCAAGGCGCGCAAGAATCGATTTCTTTTTCGTGGCGTGGTTTGGTCGCACTTTTGGCAATTCCCGTCTTGGGATCAATAACCCAGTCATCAAGTCGCGCACCGCGTAAAATAACCGCTAGGCCTTTGTCCGTAGTGGTTGCTGGCATGCCATTCGTTGCCCAAGCGACGTGACGCGAACCTGCTCCGTGACAAGCTTCGCACGACACGTCCAAATCACTAAACGTGGTGCGATAAGTATTCGTCGTGCGATCATATCCGCGATCCAAATTAGTCGAATGACATTCGGCACACGTACGATTCCAGGTATAAAAACCACCCGTCCAATGCAAAGCATGGCCAACAGGGGTTTCGCGATCGGCAAGCAGGTCGAACCAGCGCTGGCCACCCTGTTCTTTCGGACGCGCGTCCCAGGCAATTGGCAAAGCTTGTTTACGACCATCCTTATAATCGAGTCAATATTGCTGCAGCGGATACACACCAAACGTGTACGCCACTTTATGTTCACCCACCTGCCCGTCAGCCCCAATCGCGCGCACCGACCAACCATTTTCATTTTTATGAAAAGATGTTTTTACCCCCTGCGCAGTGATCGTCGCATCAGCAAAATTACCGAGCATGCTGGCGTTGCTCGGCAACTCCATCGCGCGATCATGATGCGATTGATGCCAGAGTGCGGTTTGCGCAGCATGACAGGTCGTACAGGACGCACCGCCAACGAAGGTCGCTTTAGTTTGATTATCCCACGCGGGTAACACGACATTCGGCGTTTTTGACGCCGATGGCACCGTTGGCCGAGTCAGGTAAAAAAGGCCAATCACACCGATTAGCAACGCTGTGCATAAGAACCAAATCCGCATGGACCGCACCCTAGGCATTGAGTTGACGGGAACAATGCGCGGAATCGCTACACGACATCGTCACCGATCGATCATTCCACCATACTGACTACGCCCGTCTTTAAGTCGTAAACTGCAGCAACCACTTTTAATTTCCCTGCAGCTATTGCGGCACGTAATGCTGGGCTTTCGTCCACCATCGCTTCCGCCTGACGTTTGGCGTTTACTTTGACGGCCTCTGCCATGACGGTGTCTTTATTTGAATCTTTAGCCAAAGTAGCAATCACCCACTGGCGGAGACCAGACATTTCATTTTGCAACGCGGATAAATTACCAGGCAACGCATCGTCGCTGCCACCGACTGCACCAACCGCACCGCAGGCGCTATGTCCCAAAACCATAATAAGTGAAATACCTAAATGAGCGACGCCATATTCCATACTCCCCTCGCCAACTGGTTCAGCAATATTACCGGCATTACGCACGACAAATAAATCACCGAGGTGTTGATCGAATACTATTTCTGGAGACAGCCGGCTATCAGCACAGGTTAATATTGCCGCAAATGGATGTTGGCCTTGTGCCGTTTTTGCGCGCGCTGCGACATCGTAACCGGTATTGGTACTGACGTCGCGTTTACCTGCAACAAATCGGGAATTACCAATAGCCAACCGATTCAAAGCATCTGCAGGCGACACCGCTGGCGCATGATGATCCGCTGCCGAAAGCACTGCAAAGCCTAAGAATAGGAATAAGAGGGTAGTGCGCATAGGAATAGACTCCAAAGGTGGGTAAAAGTACTCGATAATTTTTCACTGCGCCAGCGACAATTCAAGGCGCGCATACCTCGGTTTATCCTAAACACGCTAAATTATTGGCTTAAGACTGACGTCATCAGCCAGAAACCATTAGTGACCTGCGGCGCGATGAGCGAATCTGCTGCGACACGCAAATGAGAGCGTCGGTGTCTATAAATGTACGCGATAATCAATGATGGCACGCCACTGTTCGCCACGGCCTGGAACACCGCTCTCTTGCGTCGATGCATAGCGCAAACGCAACCAAACGCCGTGCAAGACGTTCTCCTCTGGCACGGCCCACTCTAACGTCGCATCAATTTCAGAACGCGTGCTTCCGGCATTACCACCATCGCCGATGGCCGTGTTTACCAACATTCCAATACCTTTAATCGAACCGACGTCGAATACGTAAGAAAGTGCCATGCCAACGGCTTGTTCACCAGCGCGATCAAAGTCATTTAGCATGAGCGATAAATAATGCGGCTTACCGCCAAAGGGACTAAGGATATCATCGCCACTGGCGGTTGAGGTCGCCGCCAAACGCGTGGTAAAATTATTCCAACTACCAACCCCGCGTAGGCCCACATGCCAAGTCGTTGGCTCATTCGCATCAATGCGCGAACCAACGGCCTGAAATGTGGCCTGGGCTTCAGTCCGCCATTTCCAGTCACTCATTAATTGCGACTGAAACGACAACCCACTATACACGTGGGTTAAAGCATCTGGCAAAACCTCTCCTATTGCGCCGACGGCTAATTGTTTTCCATGATTCCAACGGCCACCAGCCATAAAAACGCCATCTGTGCCCTGGGTATTTGCACCCACAATTTCATCCATCGGAATAAATTGATCGCTGTTCCTCGCTTTCATTTTATCGACATAGCCAATCAGATAATCCAATGACTGCTCAGCCTCCTGATTGGCCACCCAACGACCGACTGCTCGATACGCTTCAAACGTATTGGGAGTCATACGACTATCATTTTTATTAATGAAAGGCGTATTTATTTCTTGGCGAAACGCTCGCACTCCCAGTTGGTTTACTTTACTATCACCAAAAGTTCCATCGACATAGGCCAGATGCAATACGGTGTACCCTTCTTGCCCAGGTTTCAGTAATCCCGTACCGTCCTCATCTAATTCCCCCGTTAGTCGCTGCGACGTGGCAACCCCAGCACCAACACTGAAATAATTGGCGATTTTCCCGGTCTCGCCAACCACCTCACCACCAATCGCAGTTGCCTTCGATACATTTCCAGATGCTTGATTATATTCGAAATAATAACCACGCAGGTGCACATCAAATGATGCCTCGTCAATAAATGATGCCTCAATCGACCGCACCAGCGAATGCAATGGTGACCACATCGCGTTATTTCCAAAATTCACAACTTGTGCGTCTGCGGAAATTGGGCGTTCACCGGTTTCAGTTTCTTCGGCGACCGCCAACAACGGTATGCATACGAGCACGCTCCAACGTGATAATCGAACAGCGATTTCTCTACGCACAGCCCAAATATAAGGCGATCACCACCAAAGACCATCCCTGAAAAAACGCATACCATAAAGGTCTTACGACAGGTCACTCCACCACGCCATATTGAATTTTATGGGGCTGTCCCAAGAAAAATAAGCCCGTGATCATCCATATAAACAGCGATAACAGCAATTGATCAGTAGCAATCGTATCGCAAATTACTCCATCTGATCACTTTGTCTCTACCATTCATTAAACTCGCGCCTCTGACTTAACCGGGTATTGCCAGCGAAGCCACAACAACGTAAAAAATTAAAGGCTAGCAAGCCGACCGGCTTAAGCTTGAGTGACCTTTCGCTCCGGCGCCCTTCAATCGCTCATACCAATTGACCTCCATTCATACCACGGGAACAAACGATGAAATCGAATTACTCCGCACTTTTTATTTTGTTCGCTGGATTATTTATCGCCAGTTGCGGAGAACCGACCATACGCGTTAAAAATGAAGTCGACTGGCTAAATCGTCCTGGCCAATACACGGCAACTGGATTACCGCTCATTGCCGACAGTCATCTACGTTATATAGCACTTGATAAGAATTACGCGGAAGATCCGTGGAAAGCCTTATTAACCTTAGATTCTCTCTGGCGTCAGCACGTCGCTGAGCCGACTACGCCACCAGCTGAAAAAATCCGCCGCGCCAGTGTTCGCCGAGGGGTGTCTTATGTCTTAGCTGCGTGCGCCTATCACTACGCCAGTACTACCACGAATCACGATCAACAGGCCCAGGCCATGACTACGGCTCTGTGCGCCTCGTACACGTTTTTATTTGAAAGCAGTCATCCCGATTTACCCAAAGCCCCAATTGCCTTAGATATGCGCACGAATGATGCGCGTGAAATACATAATCGCTCCTTGGCTTGGATAGCCCTGCGAATCCAAGCCCAAAAATCCGACGCCAAAATATTTGATCTCCCCATGATCGGAGGCAACTTACAATTACAGCAAGGCACCAATGATTTACCTTTTAGTCCAAAAGCCGCACGTCGATTTGATCCCGTTGTAAGCCTGCAGATTGAGGGCACCGAATTACCCGTCATTGGCCACGGTTTAGGTGCACCAATGGTTTTACGTATTGAGCAAGAAAGCAGCGACGCAAATTTGGTTTGTGCTGCCACGGTCTTGATAAAAATGGACTCTATGCCGGGCGTCAATGCAAACTGCGTAGGAAAATATCATGTACTTGATCCGTTAAAAAATCGCCTCTATTCCTGGAATCAACAACTGCCCTTATTGCCGATCGAATTTAATCTCACTGCCCCACTACAGGTTTTTGCTGCCGAATTACCCGATCAGTATCGCAGCAGTGGCTTTTTTGATGGTGATAAGCAAGTCCATTTAGCCGGAATCACCATGCTTGAGCCTTATGTTGCTGGACGCATTCCTATTATTGTTGTGCACGGCACGGTATCGGTGCCAGAAACTTGGTTATCATTGCTTGCTGGCCTACGTTCAGATCCGTGGTTGTCACAAAAATATCAAGTGTGGTTCTTCCGTTATCCTACCAGCAATCCCGTACCAGCATCTGCCACGCTCTTGCGTGACAGTATTGCCGCGATGGTGAAAAAATTAGATCCCACAGGCATTGACCCCGCATTATCTAACATGGTGCTCATCGGCCATAGTATGGGTGGGCTAGTCGCGCGTATGGCTGTCATCAATGGCAATGCCGAACTTACCCATGCGATTGCTCCAAATTTAGACCGTAATAAACCAATTCCGGATGTCATCAAACGCTGTTCGGAATTTCACCGTGTGGAAGGCATTAAACGAGTTATTTACGTCGCCACCCCCCACCATGGTGTGGAAATGCTGGATAGCTTTTGGCTCAATCAAGCATCTAGCTGGTTAGTGTTACCCAAAATCAGCGAAGATTTAGCCACAGCGGCAGGCTCTACCGATGAAATGACGAGCATTCAAACCATGCGTCCTGGCAGCCGATTTTTAAACTGGTTAAACCTGAAAAACGCAGTTAGCGTCAAAATTCCCCTGCCGCACGCCATGAATTTGGCTGCGTCCTAATCAAATTTAGGATAATATTGGTTCACGGTATTGGCTGCGGTCCCGCGCGAGCGGCGATGTAGGGCATGAAGA
>SYDV01000398.1 GCA_005801395.1 Planctomycetia bacterium
ACGGTCACGCTGCCAAGCGTATTTGCGTGGCGATAGAACATTTTTCACATTCTGTAAAAAATAATAAACAACTACAACAGGTGACACCATGACCCCTACATCAGGAACAGATCTGGATGACCTGATGGTCCTGCCAGAAACGTCAATTTTAGACGTGATGAAAACCATAGATCGCACCGGCCTTGAAGTAGCCCTGGTCTGTGACCGCAGTCGTAAACTATTATCCGTGGTTACTGACGGCGATATCCGCCGTGCGCTTATTCGCGGCATGGAACTGAACGCACCCATCAAAGACGTCGGCAATCGCCGCTTCACCTCGGTTGGAGACAATGTGTCGCGCATGGATGCGCTCGATTTGATGCTCAAAGAAAGTTTTAAATGTTTGCCCGTCATTGATGGAAAAGGACAATTAGTCGATTTACATACCCTCACCACCTCACTCAGCGGTGAGCGCATTGATTCGTGGGCCGTCATTATGGCTGGTGGCAAAGGCGAACGATTAGGCGAACTAACCAAAGGTATTCCCAAGCCCATGTTGCCGATTGGTGATCGACCTATTTTAGAGCATATTGTTCGTTTGTTAGTTACCCACGGCGTTCGCCGCATTTTTATATCGGTCAATTATTTGGGACGCATGATTCAAGACCATTTTGGCGATGGTACGGATTATCAATGCAAGATTGACTATTTACACGAGCAAGAAGACACGCCGCTTGGCACGGGTGGGCCAATTGCTTTATTACCCGAATTACCAAAGCATCCGCTGGTCGTCATGAATGGCGATTTATTGACGCGCATACATATTGGCCGACTGCTGGCGTTTCATCGCAGTGGTGACTTTATTGCCACCATGGGTTTACGTGAACATATCGTTCAAGTACCCTTCGGTGTCGCCGAAGTGAAAGATTCCATGGTAGCTAAACTAGTTGAAAAACCACGGCTCAATTACCGCATCAATGCTGGTATCTACGTATTAGATCCTTCTTTAATTCCGCTCATTCCCAAAGGGCGCCTCTATCCGATAACGGAATTGCTCAATGATTGCCTTAAAGATAATAAACGCATAGGCGCCTACCACATGCAAGAAGCGTGGAATGACATTGGTCTTCCCGATGAATATCAACGCGCTCGCATAGCCTAAATAATTAAATCCGCCTGGGAACTAAATATTTTTGAGTAATACTTGCGTCTGAGTAAATAAGGAAGTCCATGCTGGCTTATCTTTCAGATGACGCTGATCTGAAAGAATAATCTGCAATTCTTCGACGATCGTAAGCAAAGATCGTCGATTTCGCTGCTTCCAACTGGTTGATATGCGCTGCGCCATTTGTCCTGGTTCAGGAAAACGATCTGACCCAGACGTGCTGACCATGGCCAGGTAGCTTGTTTCCCAAGCTTTACGTAAGTCATCGGAGGCCATTGCTGCAATAACTGTTTGCAACGCTAATTGATCACCTGCGGCCAAATGTACTTCAGCGATAATGGCTAAAGCTTGGTCACGAAAACGACTCAAAACGCGAATACCCTGAGCAAAACGTAAGGCACTAGCATGATCTCCGGACATTAAACAGCGCTGTGCTAAGGCGAGTTGACTCGCTTCACCAAGTACGCTGGCGAATGGCTGTATTAATTTACGCGCCTCTGTGAAATCACGATAATGTAACAACATTATGCTGGCGATCTGATCATCAACCACGAATATTTTTCGTTCCAGTAACTCACAAACTATTCGATGCCCTTCGTCATTTTCCATGGTCAATAAACCGCGAATCACATGCAAATGACACGGCGGCCAGACACAGGCCGTATTGACCACTTCCCGTAAATTAGCGTGCTGACCTTGGCGTAATTGCATGACTGCGTTCGTTGCTTTTACTGTTGTACGCGTAGCGTTTGACGATGTCGAATCAGGTATTGCCTCAGCGTTAATACACTGAGTTGAACGTGCTAAATCTATGACGTCCTCTAATCCTTCCAGAGTCGCCATACATAATACGTCACTGACATACGTTTGGTCCAGCCATGGCATAATTTCTTTAAGCAACAACAATCCTTCTAATGCTGATTGCGGTGTCGGGATAGGAATAGAAATGCCATGTTGCAATACACTACGTAAATAAGCGGCTTCTTGTACCAACAATACTGCATGCTCTGTTGCCGCTGACGGCAAAGCTAACGAATGGCGAATTCCTAGCCAAAACTTCTTTGCGGATTCTTTATGGTCGAAGTGATGAAAATGAGGAACTTCGCTAACGAGGTCACCCGTTGGAATATTTTCGTCAATTAATCGGTGCATCGTGGCGATGGCCTGGGTATGGCCGGCAACCATTAATTGTTCAATCGCTGATGATACATAACTCTTGCCAATTGACGGAGGCAATGCCTGCACCCTGGTCCATCCAAGAAAGCCCGCCGACATAAAGATTAATAAAAATTCACTTAATGCTAAATCTGCCTCGTCATCACCAGCGTAAATGACCCGTTCCATAATCGGTCGCTTATCAACGCGCCAACGCTGGGTAAGGGTGTTGCCATGTTGACGAAGCCGTTCGTGAAATTCGGCGACGTTCTTAATCGGATAGTCCATGAGAGACTGTTCAAATTTCTCCCCATTTCGAGACCAGGGCACCGCAGGAATCCAATTTTCTGGCAGCGCTTTGGTGAATGGAATCTGAGCCCCAATCGCATCGTTGATATTCGGATTATAGACCGAAACATTGGGAAAATTAGCTAATAATAAGCGAAAATCATCGATCGCTATTTCAAATAAGTAGTCAGTAGGCAACAGCGAACCATTATTTCCGAGAACTTGGCGAGTCGGACAAGTTCCACGATTAATGTCGTCCAGTTGCTGACCCTCTTGCACCATCGTGCTATACATGGTTTTCCCGTACGACAAATCGTGACCCAATAAAACAATTTCTTTGACTCCCATGTAACAAGCGAGTCCAACGCTCGCGACTCCTACGGTTGTACCGCTAGGTAAGTTTTCTTCGCTATTGAGCAGCCAACGCCCTAACCAGCCGCCGCTGGGGAAGTAACACCGTCGTGAAAAAAACTGATCAAGGCGGGGATTTCCATTAATGGGCATCACCAAAGTGGTTTCACTGATCGTTCTGTTGACCGCCGTACTGAAACGATCGGCAATCAGATCGCTGGAATCTACGGTAATCAGGTAATCAATGGGTATGCCTAATTTTTGCAATTGTTGTTGTACCACATCAACCGCAATAATGACACAACTCGTCGATAGCTGACGCAAAAAATCAATATGGCGATCTAAACTGGGACCTGCTGCCACGCAAATGGCAGTAGCGCCACGATGACGATGGCGCAATTGTGACATATGGACAGACTTTTTTAATAGTGCGACTCTGCCAATCATGGCTCGGGTGTCTTGTACGAGTCGCGCAAAACTCACTCGCTTGCGCAATAAGTTAGTACTGCTCAGCAAATGCAACTCGCTTGGTGGACAAAGCGTTTCATCAAGCACCGACATTGACCATCCTTGCCAACAGTGATCAAAAATCGTTGCCAGGGAAGCGCGCTCATGCACCACTGCGAGGCGAATATTGCCACCTGCCGTATTCAAATGTTCCAATGCCTCACGCGCCTGTTCAGGGCGAATTAACCAAATAATTCTTTTTTTCGCGGTTACTCCATCGGCCAATAACAACGGCACGGCCGCTGCTTGCCAGCCAATAATTACCAAATCACGAAAACGATCGTTGGCACCAGTACTTAAGCGCTGCCTGAGCGAAACGTCACTTATGGGCACCACCGGTTCGCTTGGCGGAAACAAATCTTGTCGAGCAAATTCGGCATCACTGGCCAGTAAAAATAAGCGTGAATTATCCGACATGCGCACGCCTTAGGCGAACATCCGTTGAACAAGACGTAATTGATCTGAAGAATGTGGATCTCGTCGTATGTCATCCATCAGTATGATATTCATCTGCTAAACCTTACTGGTCCTCAAACGCAACACCAAGGGCAGGCGAACACAGCGCCATCGACAGAACGCGATAAGCATGCCAAAAAAATCGCCCCAGGGGATGTCCCCTGGGGCGATACGCTATTGACCAACTTCCCGTTATTAGGTCAATAATTTCAGCACATTTTGCGGCATCTGATTAGCTTGGGCCAACATCGCGGTCGCCGCTTGGACCAAGATATTGTTACGAGTGAAGGACGCTGATTCCGAAGCAAAGTCGACATC
>SYDV01000399.1 GCA_005801395.1 Planctomycetia bacterium
CATTATCGCTGTCGTAAGCATTTCCGCTGATAAATTATTCATCGTCATCACAACGGCAGAAATTACACGTTGTTTCGGATTGAGCGCATGAAACCACGGACAGTTAGATAATGACAAGCCGTTAGCTATCACTGTTTGCCAATTTTGGGTCGACTCTGTGCCTTTAGCCGTGCGCCCTGTATCTTGCACAAAACTCGCCATTAAACGAGCCGCATGGGGCATCGTCCAGGATGGCACCAGCAACAACAGTGATGCTAAATCGACCATGTGCTGTGACGGCGTTTCCACTTGGCTCATGACGGTAGCATTACGTCATTATCCTTATATCAAGATATTTTTGTCCTTTTATCTCTTTATCAAAAGAGCGCTTCAATTAAGTGATGATCGCACAGGCTTTATGGCTCTGATTAGGCCCTTGAGTACATTCCCCAACCACTTGTAGATAAAGGCGTTACCTTTCCATGAGGCGCCGACACCTCGTCCAACCGGATAGCCACCGATAAAGCAGACGTCAACGGTTGCCACGCTTGAGCCCCCTGCGCATCTGCACCCATCCAGGCACATACTACCGACGCATCTGGGGGAATAATCGGCAACGATTGCAGATCACTCACCACCACATCACCTGCACGTTGCCACAATCGTGCGGCAGCATCTCGACGTGCTTCATCATATTCACAGGCATAAATAACCGCTTGTGGGTAAAGCAAACGAATCACCTGCGCGATACTACTCCAACCAATACCTAATAATACCCACGGTCCCTTGGTATTAGGTAATTCTAAAATAACTCGCCACGATGAATCCGATAATTCCATTAATGCCAGTTGGCGCTGCGCAGGAGTGAGCACACCAAGGCGATGTTTTCTGTGACGATCTAAATCACCCGTAGTCAGGAGCATCTTCATGATTTCGCGACGACCATTAATAATTGCCTCTCGCACACGCGCGGCAAATTGGCGATTACTTTCGTCTGACATGATGGTCATCGCGGGCAATATCCGCGCATGCACCCGAGTAGGATGAATCCACATCGATCCAGGACGAATACCTTGGCGCGAACCGGCAATGGCAACCGGCACTACCGAGCATGATAAATGCTTGGCTAATACAAATGCACCAGGACGAAAACGATCTAATAGTCCACTACGACTTCTGCGACCTTCGGAGAAAATAAATAAACCAATACCTACATCTGGTAACGTGATGGCGGCATCGTCTTGATAGGCATCCGGGGTTAATTCATCGCTATTGTACAAACCCGCTGCTCGAGCGGCCACCCCTAAAGGAAAGGCGCGAAAAACCCAAGTTTTCGCCAACATCGTGCGCAATCCAGGTAATCCGCACGCGACTAAAATATCGAGCATTCCTTCGTGATTCGACACCACGACACGTGCTGATTTTAATGCCGCGATATCACCATCATAACGCCAACTCACCGTTGGTGTCACGAAGAAAACCGTGCGCATGGCAAAACGCATGACGATGGCAACCCAACGTCGTCTCCCAACGGGCAAAATATAAGCGAGCGGTAAGAACAGCGGCAAGGTCAGGCAAAAAGTCGCAAATGCAAAATAACCGCAAATGCTATTAATGACGGTAGCTAGATCGGCTGGCCAATATGGTTCGGCCAATGGCGGCTGTTCAATAACTGAGGCAACCGCTTCGTTCATGGCATTTCAGCCAAGGACAGTGATAATTTCTGGTGGAATCCGAATTGGTCGACCGGCTGGTGACATGGCGGCAATCGTTACCGTTGCCTCTGCACACAGAATCTCGCCATGACTCAAGGTGGTCGCAAATTCAACGCGACTTGGTCCTTTAGCGGTTGCCGTTGTGACACAGGTAATCACATCGTCAAAGCGTAAACTACGACGATAACTAACTGACAAATCTATGACGGGCATTAATATGCCATTTTTTTCTAATTCACGATAACTACAGCCCAATTGCCGCAATAATTCGATGCGACATTCCTCAAGCCAAGTGACATAAGCACCATGATGCGCCACACCCATCTGGTCGCTTTCGCTATAACGAACGCGAATAGAATGGGTGCCGATAGCCACGTAATTAGCGCGGTGTCGGTGTTGTAATTGGGGCAGCCGGAGCCACGGCCGCGGTTTTCGCTGCTGGGGCAGCGCCACTTTGCGCAGAACTCTTGCCCAAGGCATTCGGCCACGCCATGAGCGCAAACACCGCGATAGCAGCCACGCTCAAAGCCCAACGTGCCAATACTGGCGAACTAGCCGTTTGTGGTTCTTTATTGGTTGCAGCCCACAACGTCACAATCATACGAATATAATAAGCCGCACCAACGACCGCCATTACCATGGCAAAAATCGCAATCATCATTTTGCCTTTGTGCACCAGATCAGCAAAGACTAAGAATTTACCCAAAAAGCCGATCGTGGGCGGAATACCAGCAATCGAAATCAGGAATATAGTGAGCATTAAACCATAGAAAGGTTGAGCGCGACCCTGACCAGCAAGGCTGCTCAAATTATCGCCCGCATCATCTTTTCCGCTAATTGCAGCAAAGGCCGCCAAAGCACCCGCCGTAGCAATCGCATAAGCGACCAAATAATACCACAGACTATTCAGAGTTAAAAGTTCGCCAGTGCTGGTGGGCAATGCTAATGCCAACATCATGTAACCAGCATGGGCAATTGAACTATAGGCAACAATGCGGCGTGCGCTGGTTTGCTTGAGCGCACTGAAATTACCTAACACCAAACTTAACAAGCCTAAAACCAGCAAAGCGAGATTTAATTTCTCCAATGACACCATACCAACTTGGGTCACCGTAACCGCCTCACCCAAATTCAGCACACCACCTGGGTGAGTGCCGCTGCTCATTGCAACCAAGTTCAACCACAGTGCGCCAATGGCAGTAAAGCCACCGACTTTAATGACCGCACCCATGAAACCCGTGACCGCAATTGGTGCACCCGTGTACGCATCAGGTGCCCAGAAATGGAAAGGAACAACACCAACTTTAAATAATAAACCAATCAACATCAAAACCTGACCGACATAGAACAAGGTTTGATGATTAATATCTAAGGCGGCGTGACCAAAATTCGTGTGGCCCGTCGCACCATACGTCAGCGCCGTACCATAGAGATAAATCGCGCTGAATACCGAACCCATTATAAAATACTTAAATAGCGCCTCGTTAGATTCGGGACGTGAGCGACGTAAACCAACCATCGCATAAATGGACAGCGATGCTAATTCGATGCCAGCGAACAATGCTAAGCTGTCATTGGCCATCGTCATGACCATAGCGCCTACCGTGGCGAATAAGGTCAATGCGTAGGATTCACCACCTGGATATTCATCGCGTGATAAACTTTGTTGAAGACCTGCAATAGAACACAATGCCGCTGCAATAATGGCTCCGCACAACCACATGCGTGGAGTATCCATGGCTAATAAGCCATGCAGATGTCCAGTGGTCACACCAAACTGAGTCAGACCTGCTGCCACTAAAAATCCTGCCGCTAACCAAGGTATAATGGCATGTTTACTGGCTCGTTGCAGGAAAGGTTCAAACCCCAATGCCACTAAGGCGCCAATAAGCACCAGCGACATCGGCACGAGCATAGGAAAAAGGTCGGCGGTTGGCATAGGTCAATTACTGGTGGGCGTGGCGGCGGAGGGAACAACAGGAGTCGATGCGGGTTTAGTCTGCGCTGCAGGGACGTCAGCTTTTACTGCTTGCGCTGCTTTTTCAGCGTCAGCTGCCTTATCTTTCAGCACGCGCGCTGGACGGATTAACTCATCAACGACAGGCACAGCCACAGCGTTGATCGGCTTGGGATAGAATCCAAAAAAGAATGATGCGAGTAATAATGGCACCACGGCCATGGCTTCACTGGCATTTAAATCGGCCAAACGATCCAAGCTTGGGTGACGCTTGCCATATAACCAACGTTGCACCACGCGCAGAATATAAACAGCTCCTAAGATCACTGACAAACCAGCGAGTAAGGCAATGGTAAAACCCAATCCGGCATAAGTGCCGAACAAGAGCATGAATTCACCAATAAAGTTTGCCGTACCTGGCAATGCTGCTGACGCTAATCCGGTGATGACAAATAAAACCGCGAAAATGGGTGTCCGATTCGCAAGCCCACCAAAATCATCTAAACCTCGACTTGAACTGCGCGCTTCCATGTAACCAACCAACAAAAACAGCGCTGCCACTGATAAACCATGAGCGACCATCTGCACCGTCACGCCAGCGGATGCGGCTTGATGGAAACTGAAAATACCGACCATGACTAAACTTAAATGGCTCAAACTGGAAAAGGCGATCATGCGTTTGATATCATCTTGCGCCATCGCGACCAATGCGCCGCCAACCACGCCAATTAAACCTAAATAGACAAACACATCAGCGTACTCAACGCACAAACCTGGGAACATTGGAATGACGATTCGCAAGAAACCATAAACCCCAATTTTAGCCATCGCACCGGCTAACAACACCGCCGCGCCAGCGGGCGCTTCAGCATAGGTGCGCGCCTGCCAAGAATGAAATGGCACCAATGGAACTTTAACCGCAAAGGCCAAAGCGAATGCGGCGAATAACCAACATTCCCCAGTCGCCGATAATACTCCGGAATCGCGAAGACCTGGGAGATCGGTAATAATACGTGCTAACTCAGTCGATCCAATCTTCCAGGCTAACCACCAAATACCGACCAGCATAAATACTGATCCAAGCATGGTGTAGAGAAAGAACCACAAAGATGCACTGCGACGTTCAGACCCGCCGAACACCGCAATTAACACCACCATCGGCACCAACATCGCTTCAAAGAATAAATAGAAGAGCACCAGATCGCGAGATAACAGCGCGCCGATCATTAATCCTTCCATCACCAACAACGACGTCACAAATTCTCGCATGCGATCGCCCACCAATTGACGCGAACCCAAAATGGCAACCGGAGTCAACCAGGTCACCAATTGAATGAGCCAACTAGATAAGCCATCACTAGCTAAATGCACATGCACCGTGGCATTCGTACCCCACAAGGTGAACCACGGCATGCTAGCATCAAGGACAGGCATGCAGGTCACTAAGGGCAGACCCAATAAGGCGCAGCCAATAGCGAGTATCAGCCCCAAGCGAAAGCTGGACTCACCGTCACGTCCAGACGCAACGGCTGTCAGCACAGCGGCTAAAATGGGTGCAATAAGCAGGGCGTAGAGCATCGGGGCCTATCCGCTAATGGTCAGAAGAGGAATTCGAGTAACAAAAAGATAATTGCCACGGCGAGTGCGGCCAAACCGACCACCCACGCAATGGGTCCTGATAACAACAACAGCGCAACTAATCCAACGGCACCAGCAACGCTCAGTGTCAGTGAACTGCGCAGGCGAGGACGTTGTACCGACGTATAGCCATCACCAAGAAAGCGTGAGACTTCAGCCGTCAGACCAACAATACCACCAATGATCGCATCAACGATCCAGGCCAAGATCCATGCAGCCACTTTGGTCGGAATAATAACGGTGGCATGATAAACACGGTCGAAACCCCAGGTCCACCACGCGGCGAAACCAACCAAATCTTTTTCCGTGCTGTTGACGTGACCACGACTCCAAATGAAATGTGCGATTATCCAACCCAAGGCCGCTAATAAGGTACCTATTCCAGCAACGATCAACGGTAAATTGGAAGCATGATGCGCAGCGGCATGTGGATGCATGAATTTTTGTGCCGACCCTACCACAGGACTGAGGTACGCTTCAAAAGCATTCGTACCAGAACCACCTAATACCGGCGACCACAACACACCAACCACCAAACTACCAAAACCCAATACTGAAATGGGAATAAGCATAGTCGCTGGTGATTCTTTCACATGGCCCTTTACCTCATCGCTATGACGGACTGGGCTCCAGAATGTCAAATACATCACGCGGGTCATATAAATCGCTGTCAGTAATGCCACAAACCCGGCAACTACGCCGACAATGGGCCCGAGAAAATGCGCCTCATATAAGCGTTCCAAAATAAGATCTTTCGAAAAGAAACCGGACCCCAGCGGTGCGCCAATAATTGCCCACCAACCACAGAACATCCAAGTATAAGTAATTGGCATTAAGGTTTTCAAGCCACCCATACGACGCATATCTTGTTCGTGATGTAAGCCATGAATGACAGAACCAGCAGCTAAGAACAACGTCGCTTTGAAGAAGGCGTGCGTAAAGACATGGAACAGTGCGACGTCAAAAGCACCAACGCCGCACGCCATAAACATGAAGCCCAATTGGCTAATAGTCGAATAAGCGAGAGCCTTTTTAATGTCGAGCTGAACCAAGCCAGCGACTGCACCCCAAGCCGCCGTAATACAGCCAACCACCAACACGATATCGAGCGCGGTCAGGCCGAAGCACACCGGAGCCGTCGCATGGACAAAAACATCAGATAAACGCGCCAGTAAATAAATACCCGACGTCACCATGGTCGCCGCGTGAATTAATGCCGACACTGGCGTTGGACCCGCCATCGCATCTGGCAACCACGTAACCAAAGGAATCTGCGCACTCTTACCTGTGCAACCAACAAAGATCAAAATACAGGCTGCACTGAGCAATCCCGCGCTACCCGCAATAATTCCGGCATTGGATGCGCTATTGAACCACGACGCGATTTCGCGGTAGTTGAAACTTCCTTGACCATTTTGATTCATGACCATGAACAGGGCAAAGATACCTAATAAAAAGCCCAAATCACCAACACGATTAACGATAAAGGCTTTTCGTGCGGCATCGTTGTAATCATTATTGTGGTGCCAGAAGCCAACTAACAGGTACGAACACATACCGACGCCTTCCCAACCCAGGAACGTCATTGGCAAACTGTCACCAATCACCAACACGATCATCGAAAACATAAACAAATTCATGTAGGTCATGAAGCGCGCAAAGCCGCGATCTTCCCACATGTAACCAACCGAATAAAGGTGAATCATGGTGCCGATACCGGTGACAAACAGCAACATCATGCTGGTCAGACGATCGAACATGAGGCCAACTTGTACATTCAGACTGAAACCGCCGACTTTGATCGACATCCAATCCCACAAATTTTGCACTAAGGCGGGATTTGACTCTACATTCGCAATGCTGCCCAATTTAAAGGCCGCAATAACCGTCAGCACAAAGGCTAGGCCAGGCATTAAAACAGCAATCAAGGATACGAACCCACGGTTCGGACCATACGCACTACGCGCACCACCTAAACTTAACGCACCATTTAATATGGCGCCTAAGAGCGGCAGAAACGGGATGAGCCACAATAACTCGAACGTGACTTTCACTCGCCTACTCCTTCATATCCGCAAAGGCATCGCTATCGAGCGATTCACGCCCGCGCACGATGCAGATCACCATTGCCAAACCGACACACGCCTCTGCTGCGGCAATGGCGATAATAAAAATAGGCGTCATTTGGCCAACCAACGATGCTTGCGCATCCAAGCCACGACTAAAACCAACAAAGCTTAAATTCACAGCATTGAGCATCAACTCGATACCCATCAGCAAGAGGAAGACATTACGACGTGTCAACGCGACGGCTAATCCTAAGCAGAACAAAATCGCCGCTATGATCTGCACATCACCAAGAGCAATATGATGGAACATTAGTGATGACCCTCCTCTTGAGAGACTTTGGGAGGCGGCGGACTGTCGAGATTGCGTTTCGCCAACACCACGGCACCAACCACAGCAGCCAATAACAACACGCCAATTAATTCGAACAGCAGATAATACCCTGGGCCATTACGATTACTGTTGAACATGGTTGCGGCCAAAATGGCGACTTCACCACGCGGCACACTGACCGATTGGAAAGTCACGCTGGCGGTGCCATTTTTATTGGCGCTATCGGCACTGGTGAGTTTCGCGGTATAGGTTCCAGCAGCGGCATACGTATGATCACTATGGCGACCACCGGCCGAAGTGCGGTCACCAAATTCCCATTGATAGGTCGCCTTTTCGCCAGCATCAATTGCCGAAAATTGGACACGCAAAGCACTTTGATCCGCGAACGGAGTGACAATTAAACCGGCTGGATCATTCAACGAAAAGGTCGGTTTAACCTGCAAGGCCGTCGTCACCAACGCCCCACCCAACACCACGGGTAACATTAAACCAGCTAAACTAAACCAATCGAACAACGGAATAACATGCTCTTTAGCTTGATTCAGCACCATGATCACAAACACGACCAACATCATAATGGCACCTGCATAAACCAACACTTGCAGCACTGCCAAAAATGGACTGTGCAAGAGTGCGTAGATACCAGACAAACTTAGCATCACACCGATCAGGTATAATGCACCGTTAATGGGATGGCGGGAAAGTAATAACCCTAGTCCGCACAACATCGAAATGCTGGCAAATAACCAGAAATAGGCGGGACCGAGAAGAGCATCAAGAACATGTAACATAATTAGTGGTACGTCCCCGATTTAAATGCTTCGAGCGCCTCAGCATGGAGCAATCCACCTGGAGCTTTTTGGCTTTGAATATCCGCCACGGGATAATCCTTTGGCTTCCAATCCATCATCGTTTCTTTATTAATAATAAATTCAGCGCGATTATCGCCAGCCATGACACCTTCTCTGGTATCCATGCGAATCGCATCGCACGGACAAGCTTCAACACAGTAGCCGCAAAAGACACACAGGAGTAAATCAATTTCAAAGCGTACAGGACGCTTTTCGATGTGCTTATCCGGTGATTCTTCGGCAATGATATTAATGCAACGCGCTGGGCAGGCGGTTGAACACATGAAACAAGCAACGCACCGTGGCGTGCCATCTGGGCGCTTCATCAACCGATGACGTGCACGGTAATCACGCGGTAAATTCGGCGCTTCTTCTGGGTAGTTCAGCGTCGGAAATTTTGTCGTTCCCGTTAAGTTGCGCACGGCATGAGCAATAGTGACCGTGAGACCTTTGAAGATCTCAACGAAATACACCTGCTCCCAGAAAGTCAGTTGCGGACGTGGTACGATTTTCGCCATAAAAACCTACTTTACCAACTTGGCGATGAGCGCGGTGACCAACAGGTTCACTAACGCAATGTTAAGCATGATTTTCCAACCCAAGGCCATGATTTGGTCGTAACGGAAACGTGGCAGCGTCCAACGCACCCAGATGAATAACCAGGCAATCAACAAGGTTTTGCCAAGCACAATCTTCAACTGAATAACGGCGGTAATAATACTGACCCATAATGGATAAACGGGATTCGCCTCATAGATGATCCCAGGCAATGGCGCTGGGCCACCAATCACTAAGCATAACACGCCACCGGCAAATGTCACAAACGCCAGAAACATAAAGACAAAGGCGAAGAATGAAAATTCGCGAACGCGTTCTTCCTTGTCGCTCACCGTCTTCATTGCGTACGCACGTTTATGGACCGTCACTAAGTGGCTGAGGACTAACATCAGCCCTGCGGTGGCCAACAACATGAGGCCGCCAACTAAACCCAAGTTCGCTTGCACCCAAGCGGTATTCAACGTCACCCAAGCACCGTCATGGCCAATCGGCAACGGCATCGGCAACAAGCTATAACCACCCAAATACAACGTCGCTATCAGAACTGACGCTAACAATACATGCAAATATTCAGCGGTCATGAACAACATGAATTTAGACGAAGCAAATTCCGTATGGAAACCAGCAACCAATTCAGATTCACCTTCGGCGACGTCGAATGGATTGCGGTTACACTCAGCAAACATCGAAACTAAGAACAACATAAAGCCAACTGGCTGCACCACGATGCCCCAAGTATTGGCTGTCTGCCATTCGACAATGCGCGTCAAAGAAAAATCACCAATTAACAATAATAATCCTAAGACCGATAAACCCATGCTCACTTCATAACTAATCATCATCGCCGAAGCACGCAGTCCACCGAGCAGCGAAAACTTAGAATTCGATGCCCAAGCACCCAGCACCACGCCGTACACCGATAATGAACCAATAGCGAACAATAATAATAAACCGACATCAGCATCAAAAATTTGCCCACTCACCACCTGAATGACACCGGAATCCGTTTGATGAACAATCGGTCCAAACCAGGGCAATATTGCTGGTGTCAAAATCGCCGTGATGACTGGAATCGCAGGAGCGAAGGTATACCACCATTTATGCGCAAAGGCTGCGGTGTAGCTTTCTTTAAATAATAATTTCACCGCATCAGCAAGATTGAACACCATACCGAAACCGCGAAGTTTGAAACCTTTGGTAAAAGGAATCAAAATTGCTGCACGATTAGGACCCGGACGATCTTGAATTAAAGCTGCACCGCGCCGTTCGGCGAGCACCAACAACGGTAAGACCTGAAATAGCAATCCGAATATCAACAACGGCTTAAGCACCGTCAGGATGATATCGAAATGATTAAACAATATGTTAGACAGGAACTCCACGGTTAGGCTCCCACCGCCGCCGGCTGTTCAGCCGGGGCCAATTGCTGTCCCATTGGTCCAATGGAACGATAGGTCATGCCGACCAATTGTGGCGCACGCGCTTGCGCCGCCTTCCAACCATCGACTTCTGAGGTCCACTTAAATGATTTTGTGGCTGCCTGCGACAATTGCGACAACACCAGCCATGCTGGCTCCAACTGTGCATTCGGTACAACCGGACAGGCTTGTAGTAACTGTGCTCGACCATTACAGTTGATCATGGTGCCACGGACTACAGCCCAAGCACGTACGCCACTCGCAATGGTCGCATGATTGACGCTCTCGTTTACCCAGGCTGCCAAGGTGATGCGATGGGTGATGCCATCTAATTTCGCCGCTTTATCTGGATTTGCTGCCCATAAATCATGGCCAACGACCACTAAGCAATCGAAGTCCTTCGCGTTTTTTACCAAGTCATCAAGATTATCAGGAATGCCTAAGACCGCGCAGCCTTTGCGATTAGCAACCGGATCACCGCTCAAGGCGATGCCGTCAGCTTTGTTCACCGTTAGCCACGAGCCGCCAAAGACCGTTGCTTTATCACCGAGTGCGTCTTTGAGCGCCAAGATAGCGGCATTGTCTTCAACCGTTTGATGACCAGAAGCGACTAAGGCAACACGCTTCGACGATTTAATGGCTGTCGTTGCGGCATCAATCGCTGCACTAATAGTCAAGTCCTTGCCAGAAATTTTGCCATCGGTTAAGCGATTGACGGCTAATTGTTGGTAGAGCAAGCGCGTACGATTCGCAATCCAGCTCTTATTAACATCAGGATTACGGCGCGGCATTAATCGCCACACTTTGCCACCCTGACTATTGATATTGTAGTCGACGGTCAGATTCGCACCCAGCGCGTCGCTTGGGTCGATTGAATCTACGCTCTTCAGCATCCATACGCGTTGCTGGAATCGGAAATGTTTTCCCGTCAGCGCGCCTACCGGACAAATATCCGTGGTGTTTAAATCATATTCGTGATTCAACGGTTCGTCAGGGAAGGTCGTCAAATAAGCGTGATCACCTCGTCCAGCAATGTCGAGTTGCGGTGACAACGCGACATCACTCATAAAACGAACACAGCGCGTGCAAATAATGCAGCGTTCTTGGTCAAGCACGATGCTTGGTCCTAAATCAATAGCTTTACCACCGCGATCATGACCTTTGCTGTCGATGAAACGGTGGTCTCCGCCGCCTTTATACTGTTTACCAACCTGATCGTCTAAGCGGCTCTGATGCCGACCTTGACCCATGTAGTGTTCTTGCAGCGTGCATTCGCCCGCTTTATCACAAATAGGACAGTCAAGCGGATGATTGACCAATAAAAATTCCATCACGCCTTTGCGCAACTTCACAATTTTCTCACTGCTAATTTGCGTACGAACTTTCATTCCTGGTGCGGTTTGCATGTGGCAAGAAATGCCCAGTGCAAAACCACGTGGACCTTCCACTTCAACCAAACAAATACGGCAATTACCAGCGACCTTTAAGTCTTGATGATAACAAAACGCCGGTGTCTCGGTGTTGGCGTGATGACGCAACGCTTCGATCAATTGGATGCGTGGTGGCACCAACACATCTTTGCCGTCTACGTTAATGGTGATCATGTCAGACATGGGACAATCCCTGGGAAGCGTGAGGCGCTGTCGATAAAATAGCCATTACCAGAACGCTCCTGACCGCTGCGTGACCAAATCACGAGGCTGGGTCTTTTGCGGGTTCTTGTCGATATAGGCCTGAAAATGTTCGCGATATTTTTTGGTGAAACTCAATACCGGCCATGCGGCACCTGGGGCGAACGCACAAATGGTTGTCCATTCATAGCTTTCGGCCAAGTCGATAATGGTGTCGATGTCGCCATCGTGCCCTTGGCCATCGACCACATTATCTAACATGCGGTCGACATAACCGGTGCCTTCACGACATGGGGTGCACTGACCACAGGATTCATGCGCATAGAAACGCGCGATTGATTGTAAGAATTTCGGGACATCCGTTTCAGTATTAAACGGCGTAATGGCCCCTGAACCGAGCATCGATTTAAACGCCGCAAGCGATTCATAATCAAGCGTCGCTTTTTTCGTTTCTTCAGCATTTAAGACCGGCGCTGACGAACCACCTGGGATACAACCCAGTAATTCACCTTTCAGGCCACCGCACAATTCAAAAAATTCCATGTAGCTCATGCCCAATGGTACTTCGTACACACCAGGCATTTTAATATCGCCGCTGATGGAAAATAATTTTGATCCAGGGCTCTTATCGGTGCCCCATTGGCGATAACCCTTAGCTCCATGTTTCAAGATATAGGGAACCGCCATAATGGTTTCTACATTATTAACCACGGTTGGCGCAGCGAACGCACCGCTGACAGCAGGGAACGGCGGTTTCAATCGTGGCTGACCTTTAAAGCCTTCGAGCGAGTTAATTAACGCGGTTTCTTCGCCACAAATATAAGCGCCAGCACCACGATGAACGTAAATATCGAGTGAATACTGCGAACCACCGATATTTTCACCCAATAATCCGGCCGCATATGCTTCTTTAATCGCGTCATTTAAATGACCAATTTGCGGCAACATTTCGCCACGAACATAAATATACGCAGTGCGTACGCCTAAGGCGTAACCGCTGATAATCATGCCTTCGATTAATAAATGTGGATCGCGGGTCATGCACAGGCGATCTTTGAAAGTGCCAGGTTCGCCTTCGTCGGCATTAATAACCAAATAGACTGGCTTACCGGTATTGCGCGGTACGAACGACCATTTCATGCCCGTAGGAAATCCTGCACCGCCACGGCCACGCAAACCTGAATCTTTGACGATTTCAATTAATTCGAGTTGACTCTTATCGAATAACATTGGACCAATAGTTTCGTACGCACCGTGTTTACGTGCGACGTCGAGTTTATTGCCGCCTTCGACTTGGAATAATCGACTCAAAATTCGTGGCAGGTCTTTACCCTTCCACTGTGCTGGCTGCGGAAATCCGTGGAGCATGGTCATGGTGAAACCTTCGCCGCAGTTGGAGCAACAGGAGCAGGTGGCTGGCCAGTTGCCGATACCACCACACTTGGACGAGCGATACGATCCTTTTCGTGGGCAATTACACGGTACTGCGCGCTGGCACCAACGGCTAACGTGTCGCCAGCTTTTTGATCTTTAGGTGTGGGTGTCGCTAATTCACGCCACGTTGAACCATTATCATCCGATCGTTCTACGATGATTTTTGTGCTGCCCGAATCATTAATCCACGTCAGCGCTACGTTATCGCCCGCCACAGTGGCTGCTAATTTGAGTGCCTTGTGCTCCGTCCGGTCA
>SYDV01000400.1 GCA_005801395.1 Planctomycetia bacterium
AAAGATAAAGCCTTAATTCAATCATTCTTCAAATGCAAATCTGTAGACTACACTGCTGCTTAGGTAATACTTACGCGAAATAACTCATAAATGCTTAGTGATACTCTTGGACAGCTGAATCAAACACGCGGAAAAATTCTTGGGCGGAAAAATCGATGACAGATGTGTAAAATGATAAGACATGGCTATTTTGCTGTTTAATAGCCTTGCGGAATATCCGTGGTTAAACTACTGGTAATTACTTTACCGCCAAAGCCGCTTGCCGCTCTTTTCCGGTCAATGCTTCTGCCCTAAATTGACTCGGGGAACAACCGAAGTGTCGACTAAAACAGCGTGAAAAATCAAGCGGGTCAAGCCAACCAAGTTGGTGCGCAATAGTCGCTATAAGAAGAGAGGTTTCGATTAATTCCTGTTTGGCCTTGTCCAAGCGATGCTGCATACGCCAAGCCTGCGGAGATAATCCTTTGTGCTTAGAAAAAGCAGAGCGAAAGGTGTTATATTTTAAACCAACAGACTCAGCAAGTTCAGGCATAGACAATTCGGCCCGCAGATCGCTCTCTAATAATCGACAAGCTTGCTCTATCGCTTCACGATGTTGAGGCATTTTTAAGGTGTTTTCTGTACGTAAATGCAAATCAATCATAAGTTGCATTATCTCAACCATCACCAGAGATAATCGTTCTGAAGGCACTACCGATAGTTTTTTAATTAATGATAGCCATTTTTCTATGATTACTTGATCAAACATAGGGTCGAAAACGGCGTCTTTCTTTAATGCCGAATGTAATCCACTTGATTTAAGCATTTCAATCGCCGCTGCCGGAACGGCGAAATAAAACCACACGCTATGGCCTTCTAAATAAATATCATGCCTGCGATTTGGCAATTGCATAAAGGCTCTACCAGGAAACAACGGATGTTTTCCTAGCTCATCGCGATAATGGCCGCTCCCGCACGCAATCAAACAACAGCCCAGTTGACTGGAGCTATAATCAACTGAGCGAAACCCATCTGCTTGCACCAAAACACCACAACGCAATTCGGCTTGATTGCCAACACCATTTCGATGCGCCGTTAAGCTGCGTGAGGGAAGCGCTAATTCTAACGGTTGAATCCTGGCCTGGTCTAGCAAGCGAAGATCAACCATGATTTCCGTATTTAATGTCATATAAATATCCTCACATTAATTTTGCTATTCTTCCAAACGGCAAACGATCTTAAGCGAGAAGTACGGAAATCAGTCGAACTTAGGCAACTTCAGCAATCAACGCAATTCATATTCCATGTCCGGTGAGTAAACGGCGGTTTTACTGGCACTTATTCAAAGGTCGGGCAAGTCTGTAACCGGCAATGACATTATCGTAAATAATTTCCCCTGTACTTGATGCGTAATACACATTTTTTCATTAACCTAACCGAAAGGATTATGGCTTGATGGTCGGTAGCTCCAATTTGCCGTCATCCGCACCTGGGGAAAAATTACTGACGTGAACCGTGTCCCCACCGGCCTTGGTCCATGCGACTTCGACACGAGCGTCGCCGAGCACAATATTTTGCAGCTTCGTACGCATGGCGTCGAGTATCGGACGGTATCTCGGATCAAACGCCATATTCTTGGTTTCATTCGGGTCAGCGTTCAGGTCAAAGAGCGTTGGTTCAATATCTTTTAATTCTGCTTTTATGGCCCAGTCAACATCCTTTCCTGAGTTTACTGCCGTAACCACACTCTCATTTCGCGGACGAATACGCATGGCAAACTTATAATCTTTGCTGCGAATAACAGCACGGGGACCAATAACCCAGGTTGGTTCGGCAATGATGTAGTCACGAGGACGATGCGTCCCGACGACCGTTTGGGCGAGATCGCGTCCATCGAGATAATCGTAGGCAGTGGCAGAAGTGTCGATGCCGCCTGCTGCCAAAAACGTTGGTGCCATATCAACAAAACCCACAAAATCGGTTACGACTTTCCCCGCGGGGAAACGCTGTTTGTCTGAGGAAATCACGATAATCGGGTTGATTAAATCCTGGTCAAAATGCGTGAACTTGGCCCCCATACCGTGGTCATTGAGTTTCCAACCGTTATCTCCACACACATAAAGAATCATCCAAGGACGTTTGCTGTTCTCCGAGTGTTTGATGAATTCATCTGTCAATTTGCCCACCAGCGAATCACCATAAGCACAGTAGGCATAATAATCTGCTACCATTTGCTGTTTTTCGTCATCGGTGAAATGGTTGGTTTCCCAGATTTCAAATAATTTATTTACTTGGGGTGAGAAATTTTTCCGTTCCTCCGCCGTAAGCGTGGGGAGCTTATAGCGTTTGTTGGCGAACTTTTCTCGGAATTCAGCGGGTGGCAACACGGGTGTGTGTGGAAATTCAAATCCACAATACAGGAACAAAGGTTTGGTTGGGTCCGGACCATTTTGTTTTCGCCCTAAGACATCGATATATTCCTTGCCTGTCTGGGCCAAATGATTGAGCAAGATTGAAGAATAATTTGCATCCCGCGTTTGATCGCTCGTTTGCGAATTTACGCCGCCGATGATTTGGCCCCCCTCTTCGCCATTTGCCGGACCGTTACTACTGTAAGCTCGTAAAAGATGAAGCTGCTGCTGAATGACTGCTGAGTCATTATTCGTTGCGCTGTTTTGATCGGCCCAAACGAGCCTTTTTCCATCAGGAAATATGAAGGTATCGCTCTTTTCTTCCTTTTTACCGTCTAACTTTTTCTTTCCCACGTACCAGTCGACCAGTCCTTTAGCGGCGAATTCGTCGCGGTAACCGAGATTTGTCTCATAAAGCACGGAGCCATTTTGATTATTTTTATTGCTAAATTGCTGAGCATAGAGACCGATTTTCCCTACTGCGATACTTTGATATCCGGCCTTATCACGCAGAATTTCTGGCACCATTGGTTGCCAATGCGCCATGCCAGTTGGGTTGTAATATTCGAACCCGTACACGCCAGTCCGGTGCGAATAACGGCCTGTATGCATAATGGTACGCGATGGCTGGCAGCACGGATTATGATTGAAGGCATTAATAAAGGCGGTGCCCATCGCTGCGAGCCGATCCACATTCGGCGATAACACATGACCCAATAGACTATCACTACTGCCATAACGAGCACGATTAAAAGCTGCAATCGAATCAAATCGCTGATCATCGGTGACTATCCAAAGAATATTCGGACGAGTATCGATGACAGGCACTGATTGTGACGTGCTGTTTTCAGGCTGTTTTATCGGTTTGGCGACCACCACGCGAAAACCATAGCGCGGACCCTTACCAGAAGGCGCCATTTCACCAATATTCGCAATGACAGAAGTGGCTGCGTTATTGAAGAATGAGCCACCGCGTTTTACCCGTGTATCGCTTCCAGGTTTACCGGTCAGGTCAGCTGGAAGTGAATCAAAACACCATTCCCATACATTGCCGGTCATATCATAAAGTCCCATTTCGTTCGGCTGCTTAGTGCCAACACGTTGGTGACCCTTGGGTGATTCTTCTCGGACCCAACCGACCATTTTCGCGTCGTGATTTCCGGAAAATGAATAACTATGACTTTTTATTCCGCCTTGAGCAGCCCGTTCCCATTCGCTGGAACTCGGTAGGCGCACCTCATATCCGTCAGGTAAAACCTGAGACAGACGTAATGATTCCGTCAATCGGCGACAATACTCCATGGCATCATGCCAACTTACCGTCTCAACCGGATGGCCCTCGGCTTTTTGCGTACTCGGGTTTTCCCCCATGGTGGTCAAATACAACTCTTGTGTTACTTCATATTTGGATGTCTAAAAACTATTATTAACCACGGATTTTCGCTTCGGGTTACTGGCGTTCCCTTCCGCTCCCGCCATAAAATCACCGCCCTCGACCCAGACGAACTCATGGCCAGCAGCTTTAAAATCGGCATTTGCTTCCTTATTGTATGACAATGGGCGATTTAATGCCGCACGACTATCCAACCGTGCCTTGTTGAGCTTGTCATAGGCGCCCTTCGCAACACCGTTGAGAGAATTTATCAGCAACGGTTTTGTCTCAAGCAAGTCTACTGACCAATGATAAAAGCGACCATCATCATAAAGGCGAAATTCGCGATCAAAAGCGAACTCTATGACTTTATCCTCTTGCGGATTATTGGCGAACCATTGGTAGATCCATTCGCGACCTACTGCCTCTTTTTTCCCCAGTCCATGGGCTAAAAAGCTTTGGCCATCGCACGGAATATCTGGTGTCAATGTCACACCGACGACCTCCGCCACGGTCGGTAAAAAATCGGTGAAGCTCACTAACGCATTGCTTACACCAACGGGGATGCGGCCAGGTTGATTCATAATTAATGGCACATGCACACCAATGTCGCTCGTATTACCTTTTCCGCCGGGATACACCGTCCCGTCCTTCGATTTCATTTCGACATCTTTCTTGCTGCCATTGTCACCGGTAAACAAAATCAACGTACGTTCTCGCAGGCCTAGTTCACTCAGCTTTGCAATGATGCGTCCCACATTCTCATCCATGCGGCGTACCATAGCGGGATAATTTTCCCGGTCATCCGTTCGCTGATCGGCTGCATCATAACCCGGTGATCCTGGGACTGGACTCAATGGCGAATGGACCAGTACCATAGGATAATATAGCAGGAATGGTTTTTCTTTGTTTTTCTCAATAAAATTCAGCGCGTAATCGCAAACCACATCCGGACCATATTCTCCCGCATTATATTTTTCCACCTTTCCATTTCGCAAGATTTCAGGATTTTTATAACGCGGGGAATCGTTGCGTTGTCCTTCGGTTACACAGTGTTCATCAAAGCCAAATTGCTCAGGAGTAGATTTCTTATTTTTTCCCGTCAGTTTCCATTTACCCACCACACAAGTCGCGTAACCAGCCGCTTTCGCCAAATGACCAAATGTTCGCTGATCAGCCTCTAAGGTTGATGCACGAAAAAAATTACGCCCATTGTGCTGACCAGTCATAAGCGCAACACGAGACGGAGTGCACAATGGCATTGAGAAGCAATAATCGAAGCGCATTCCGCCCGCTGCGAGTTGATCCAGATTCGGCGTCGCGAAATTCTCGGCACCATACGCACCGACATTTCGGTGACTGAGATCGTCCACCATAATGAGGACAATGTTGGGGCGTTGGTCACTGGCATCTACTACCAATGACGAAGCCACGTTGATTAAAACCGCAAGCAAAAGCGTGGTTATTTTCATGCGACTATTGTACCATAATCGCGCAAGAAAGGCTATGTGATTACCGCCAATTGTTATTATAATCCTGCCATGACAAAGTCTGACCTAGCGCGTCGTTTTTTCGACTCTATCGCTGATCAATCAGCCTTATTTAGCATTTTTGAGCAAATACCAGACGTCTTCTTTTTTGTTAAGAACCTTGACAGCCTACTGATCGCAGGAAGTAGGAATATGCTACACCGACTTGGCATGGAAAATGAGTCACAAATTATAGGCCGACCAGACAGTGACTTTTTTCCCGAACCCGTGGTGCAATCATTTCACGCCGACGACCAACTAGTTTTCCGCACCGGCAAACCACTTATCAACCGCCCGGAAGTCTGGCATGACGAGCAACGAAAACTCAATTGGTTCATCACCACCAAGGTGCCCTTGTTTGGCAAAAATGGCAACGTCGTTGGACTGATGGGCATCACCCGGCGTGATGTTGCTCGCAATAAATACGAAGCTGAAGCCGGCATCGTTACCATCACCTCCTACGTACGCAAACATTGCAGCAGAATCCTATCCACAGCCGAGTTGGCGCGAGCGTGCGGCCTGTCCGAGCGCTCCCTCTTTCGCATGGTGCGACAAACCCAGGCCTGTACGCCCTATGAATTGATGCTGCGTATCCGTGTGCAAAAAGCTGCTGAAATGATCATGCAAACTAACCGAACGATCCTAGAAATCGCACTCGATCACGGCTTCTGCGATCAAAGCACCTTCACCCAACACTTTCGCAAACGCATGGGCGTAACCCCAAAGAAATTCCGCGATCAATATCAGCGCAATAACGGGCCAACAAAAAATTGAAACACCGCCATTACGATTATTTGCTATGTCATGTCCTTCCGTTTGATGATTTGTATACCAATTCCAGATCATAATTGCCGTAAT
>SYDV01000401.1 GCA_005801395.1 Planctomycetia bacterium
CCGGCTATTACGACGCCTATTACAAAAAAGCTCAACAAGTTCGACGCTTAGTTTGCCGCGACTACAAACAAGCCTTTACCAAATGCGACGTGATATTAGGGCCAGTCAGCCCCACGACGGCATTTAAAGCGGGAGAAAAATTAAGCGATCCACTGCAAATGTATCTGTCCGATATCTTCACCATTGCGGCGAATCTATCCGGCGTACCAGCAGTGTCGGTACCATTTGCAAAAGATGGAAAAAATCTGCCGATTGGCTTACAAGTCCAAGGACCACAATTTACCGATGATCGCGTCCTGCGCGTCGCCCGGGCTTTGGAACAACTCGCTAAATAAATTATTATCATAACCACGTAGCTACTATTTCAGGTAGTTACGTGGGGTTCATAATTTTGCGAAGATGACCGCGACAGCGCATTTGCGTTGTACCAGTGATTCGCCTACGAATCACCATTGGACTTCTACCTAAAGGCTATCTCCATGCGCATTGCCATCCTCGATAGTTACACCGCCGACCAAAATGAATTGTTATGGACAGATCTCCATACGCTTGGTGAAGTCCGACCATTTGCGCGCACATCTCAAGCACAAGTATTAGAGCGAGCAGCTGGCTGCGAAACTATCCTAACGAATAAAGTCGTCATTGATGCCAATACCATCGCCGCATTAACTGCCCCCACGGCTGAACGACGTTTGCAATATATTGGCGTCATGGCCACTGGCACCAATATTGTTGATCTCGCTGCTGCTAAAGCACACAACGTCGTGGTAACCAATGTCCCTGGGTATTCTACAGAATCGGTCGCGCAGTTGGTGTTCGCCTTACTTTTACAATTAACCCACGACGTTGGTGGACACAATCATGCTGCCAAGAATGGTGCCTGGGCTAGCAGTCCCGATTTCTGCTTCTTCACCCAACGCCTAACTGAATTAGCAGGAAAAAATTTAGTCATCATCGGCATGGGCGCCATCGGTGGCGCCGTCGCGCGTATCGGTACCGCCTTTGGTATGAACATCATCGCAGCAGCGACACCCGGATCTTCAACTCCAGGTCGCATGGCGCTGACTGAAGCCATCGCCATGGCCGACGTCATTTCACTGCATTGTCCACTAACGCCAGCAACGAAACATTTCATCAATGATGCCTTTTTAACCAACATGAAACGAGGCGCGATCATTATCAACACCGGTCGGGGACCTTTATTAGATGACCTTGCGGTGGTTCGTGCACTCAGCGATGGACGCTTAGGTGGTTTGGCCATTGATGTACTTACCACCGAACCACCGGCAGCCGGTCATCCGTTACTCGATGGCACCACGCCCTGGGCTAAACGAGTCGTGGTTACTCCACATATTGCCTGGGGCACCGTCGAAGCGCGGCAACGATTAATTCGCTGTGTTGGCGCAAATTTAGCCGCATTTATAGCGGGGAAAACCGCAAATCGAGTAGCGTAAATTCCCCTCGTCGGCTTGGCTGTTTATCGAAACATTGGACTACTGTCGCCAAGGTAAAAGACTAACTGACTGACGCACTCGCAATTGTTTGTCAGCATCACGACAAGACTGCCGTAGATCATTCTACCTCTCACTATTGAGTTGGTCGTTTAGAAAACAGGAAGTCAGTTATGAAAAATATCACGTTTACGTTATGGTCGATCACGATGTGCGCGGTTTTTATTTCTGGCTGCACGCTGGCAAATCAATCGTCTAGCACTCGTGCCGCGCAAGCCGTCGTTTCGGGAAATGAAAAAAACGATGACGCCCCGCTCGCTGCTGGACATTCGTCCCATGGTGAAGTGTTTAACGAAGGCCCTCGACAAGCTGCGTATTTTTTCCCAGGTAATGGCGCTGTCCATTGGCCGGTCACCACGAAAAATGCCGAAGCGCAGAAATTCTTTGATCAAGGTTTAGGGCAATTACACGGGTTTTGGTATTTCGAAGCCGAACGGTCATTTCGCCAAGCTGCCACCATTGATCCTGACTGCGCGATGGCCTATTGGGGTATGGCGCAGGTAAATTTCAAAAATGAAAAACGAGCACGGGGATTTATTGCCGAAGCCATGAAACGGCGCTCGACAACTAAGCCCATTGAGCGCCTTCATATCGAAGCCTGCTCCGCATATTATCTAGAAACTGACAAAACAAAAAATAAAGCGCGGCGTGCTGCCTACCTATCCGCGTTCACCAATATTCTTAAGAAATATCCTGATGACATCGAAACCGCCGCGTTCGCGGTACGCTACCGTTGGGAGTTTCGTAGCGATGTGAAACTCAGTGACGATGACTATGCGGCTAACAATACATTATTGGATAGTATTTTTGCTCGCAACGTTGCCCATCCGGCGCATCATTTCCGCATTCATTTGTGGGATGAGAAAGACGCAAAAAATGCACTGACCAGCGCCGCCGCATGTGGCCAAGCTGCCCCTGGGATCGCCCACATGTGGCACATGCCCGGACATATTTATACCAAATTAAATCGTTTCGATGATGCCGTTTGGCAACAAGAAGCTTCCGCTCGCGTCGATCATGCACATATGATGCGCGATGGTGTGCTACCCGATCAAATTCATAATTATGCTCACAACAACGAATGGTTATGTCGCGATTTAATAATTATTGGACGCATGTCAGATGCCTTAGCGTTAGCTCACAATATGGCCACCCTGCCACGTCATCCTAAATATAATACCCTCAGTAAAGGCAGTGGGAAGTATGCTATCGAACGTCTTTATGACATTCATTACCAGTTCGAACTATGGGATGCCATGCTGGTGTGGACCGATCAATTAGTCATTGATCCAGCCGTTGATGAACAAGGCAAGCTCGATCTTTTACGAGCACGCGGAGTCGCTTTCGCTCATTTACAAAAAACACCGCAACTAAACGATATCATTGCTGATTTAGACAAACGAATACCCGATTTAGAAAAAAGACAAAAAGAAGCTGGGCGAATTGCCTTTGAACGCGTTGAGAAAAACGGTGCGGATATACCAGCGAAATCGGATAAGGACGATAAAAATTCTACTGATTCCACGAACGACAAAGAAGAGGATAAAAAAGAGTCGGCTAAGGAAGATGAAGAAAAAGACGATAAAAAGACGGACGGCAAGAAAAAAGACGCGCCCGCTGTCAAGAAAAGTCCGGCAGAATTAGCCCAAGATAAAGCCACGAAAGAATTTGATAAACGGGTTAAAACGGCAAAAACAGCGATAGCCGAATTACGCGCCTTGCACAGTCTTGCTGCTGGACCATCGCCAGAAGTAAAAAAATTATTGGCAGCGTGTGAAAAAGATGTGCCGCCATTGCGACTTGCTCGTTATCACCTGTTGGCAGGCGATCATGACCAAGCCATTGCTTTTGCACGCAAAGCTGTCGCCGAAAAAAATGGAGAGCACAGCGTACTGCCACTTGCTCTGCTAACGCATGTCCTGTTCGTGTCAGATAAAAAAGACGAAGCACGTACCACCTTTGCTAAATTACGAGATCTGAGCGACCAAGCCGAAATTAGCGCGCCTCCTTTAGCTCGACTCGCACTAATTGCTAAAGCCAACGACGCACCAGCCGATTGGCGAACTCCCACAAAAGCGAAGACCGACGTCGGTGTGCGACCAGCACTCGACACCCTTGGGCCATTTCGTTGGCAGCCAACGCCCGCATTACCGTGGTCATTGCCGGATGCTGACGGCAAACAACATCAGCTGAGTGATTTCCGCGGAAAACCCGTGGTCGTCATCTTTTATTTAGGCTACGGCTGCGTTCATTGCACCGAACAATTAGCCGCTTTCTGGCCCATGGCTGAAGCCTACAAAGAAGCTGGCATTGAATTAATCGGCATATCTACCGACAACATCACCGACCTCAAACTGGCGCTAGCGCCAGCAAAAGCGGCGACCAAGGCGGGGACAAAAATAACGGATCATTTTCCATTCCCGCTCGTCGCCGATCCTGACAAGTCTATTTTTAAAACCTACCGCGCCTTCGACGATTTCGAAAATATTCCACTCCACGGCACCTTCCTAATCGACGCCGAAGGCCAAGTGCGCTGGCGGGATATTAGCTTTGAACCATTTATGGATGCGTCGTTTTTATTAAAAGAAGCAAAACGATTACTGGCGATACCGACCGTGTTGTGACGCGATGGCGTGACATCTTCCTACTGTGGGAAGTTGTCGCTTTCGTGCCATCGTGTCACGGGGAATGGGGCGCCCAGTCCAGCCAAAATGAACCGTTGTTTCCGACCCGACTGAGCTGAGTTGGCCAGCGATTCATTTCACGCTCAAGTTCGAATCCCGTCGACCGATACTGGCAGTGGAGCACTTCATATGCAGGTCATCGGAAGTGATCTCAAAATGGCTCTCTCTCACCGTTTTGAGGTGCCGAGTGAACGTCGTAATCACCTAGCCTCTCCCGCTGAGTTGACGGAAAAAAACGCCCAATCCATCCCGCTATTCGACCTGTCGCAGGCGATGAGTCGCTTGCGTAATTCCTCACAATCGTCCTTACCAAACGTGAAAGCGAACGACTACCAAACAGGACGCTTAGCCAATCATGCAAATCAATTATTGGCGAAAATCGGACTCGCGGGAAAAACTCCTGACGAAGCTCATTTATCCGACAAACAGGCGGCGACGGTTCGTATTTTAGAGCACGTCTTTGGCATGCCAGGAATTAAATCCTACGGTTTACGATTAGATGCGAAACCGACTGTCGCTGCGCCGTCATTATTAGCGAAACCATTATCCTTGTGGGATTCTTTATCATCGACTCAGCCTCGTTCATATGATTACCAAGAATCCTATCGCGAATCCCGCTCCACCACCATTACCATGAATGGCATCGTCACGACGGACGATAACCGCGCATTCGCTTTTACTATTGATTATAAAATGGATCCGAATTTTCAGCGTCAGGCGAAAATTAATAATCACATAGGCGATCTCTCCTTCCGACCATCAAACAGCATCGATACTGATAAAGCTTTATTTGATTCCGTCAGTAACGCTCCCCTCAATAGCAAAAATACGCTTGATCTTCTTGCTCATGACGATGATGGAAATGGTGTACTCAATAATAAAGACACCATTTGGAATACGCTACGCTCTTGGACCGGCGGTATTCGCAGTCCGATATTGTTGTCGATGTGGAACATTGACTCAATCAGCATAACGCGCATTAAGGCACCGACAGTGAATGAAAATAATCATCCACACAGTGGAATAAACGTCCTCGATAACCACTACATGACGGCGGCTGACCATAATAATTCAGCCCGGTCTGTTGATATAACCATCTAGAACGCCTTCGCTCAATTGCGACTAGTCAATATTACAAACCCGTTACACAAACCCATTCTCGCGCACTTATAAATGGCTCACCTTAGGAGGTCTGCCATGCGTTTCCCTTGCACTTATTCCGCCCTTATGCTTGCCATCGCTAGCATCATTCCCGCTGCGACGATGGAGGCTTACCTTACGCCAACTGGCGCTTCGCATGCCCGTGTCGTGCAAACGCCGCCACGCATGTTGGTTGCACCAGCGCCAATAATCGCTGCTCCGCCAGCGCATGACGTGGTTGATATCGCACCGCTCATTCAAATCGCGGTGCTGCTCGACACCAGCAACAGTATGGACGGTCTTATTAACCAAGCCCGCAGTCAATTATGGGCGATTGTAAATAGCCTCAGTCGAACCGCACGCGCCAGTCGTCAGCCAGTTTTGCAAGTCGCCTTATACGAATATGGAAAAAATAGTATTGCAGCTGAAGAAAAACACCTGCGCCAGGTTTTACCATTTACCACGGATCTCGACAGCGTGTCACAACAATTATTCGCACTCACCACCAACGGTGGCAACGAATATTGTGGCGAAGTTATTCGTGCTGCCGCCCGCGGCCTGAATTGGAGCGTGAATCGCAACGATCTCAAAGTCATGATTATCGCTGGGAATGAAGCATTCACGCAAGGAGTCGCCGATTACCGCGCGGCCTGCGTCGAGGCTGTCGCCTCGCGCGATATCGTCATTAATACGATTTTTTGTGGCAATAGTCAGGAAGGTGCAAATAGCGGTTGGCTTGACGGCGCAAAAATTGGCAACGGTGCCTTTGCCGCGATTGATCAAAGTCGCACCGTGGTAGTTCCGCCTGCACCACAAGATGCGGAACTCGCTCGTTTAGGTACCGCAATCAATGAAACCTACGTGCCCTATGGCCAAGCTGGCAACGAAGGTGCGCAACAACAAAAAGCACAAGACATTAATTCACTCGGTATTTCGACCAGCAATCTTGCCAGTCGCGCCTGCACCAAAGGCAGCGTTGTGTATTGCAATAGCCGTTGGGATTTGGTCGACGCGGTTGAAAATAAAACCGTCGTATTAGCCAATATTCCACTCACCGATCTACCGGAAGAAATGCGCTCACTGACACCGGAACAACGTGCCGCTTACCTCGCCGGGAAATTAGCTGAACGTAAAACCATCCAAACACGCATCGGCCAATTAGCCATCGAACGCGAACAATTTTTAGCCGCTCAAATGAAACAAGCCGGAGCCCCCGCGCTCGATGAAGCGATCATTGCCGCGATTCGCGTACAAGCAGCAAAACTTGGTTTTACTGTTCAGTAAGTCCTGGTTCACGGTTTTAGTTATAAGAATAAACCCACCACCAAGTAATTCCGTACTTAGTGGTGGGTGATTATTTATACTATTCCTCAGTGAATTTAATGAACACTCTACTTCGATGGCCATTGCAAACCAAGCAAAGGCTAAGATATCAGCAATAAATTGGCCGTGCACGAAATCAGCGGTTCTGATTTCAAACGATTAAACAAAGCATCATAAGCTCAATTAATTATGTTAATGACCACTCCGGTAAATGCATAATCGCGCCGTCTTGCAATGCTGATTGGTGCGAAAGGATGCCCGTTAAAGTGATATTCGCAGATTGCACCGCGTTGGGATACCCTTCGCCTTTACCTCGCAATAATTCAACAAATTGGTGAACTAAATGAGGATGCGATCCGCCATGTCCACTGCCTTGAGTAAAGCTTAAATGTTCATCGCCGCCCTCGGCGCCATAAACGCCGCCGGTGGTAAAATGGGCAATTTCTTTTGGCAATAAATGCGCAAAGTCGGGACATTTTTGTTCTGCTGGTATTTCTGGCTCAGGTTTCTTTGCTGTATGCACGACTAACGGCTGGCCTTCCATCAAAGGCCATTCGACAGCCTTTTTGGTCCCGTATACTTCAATGCTTTCACGATACTGACGAGCCACATCAAATAACGAGCGATAGACATGCGCGCTCACGTCACTGTCTTTAAATCGAATGTGCGTTGTTTCGACCGCGAATGGTGAACCGTAACACCCGTGCATTTCTTTACGAATCGTTCCTGAGGGGAAACAGCTGACGAATTTCGCTTGGTTGCGGCCTAGCGCCAAGGCTGGGCCAACGCAGTGCGTGGCATAATGCATCGGTGGTAAACCAGGCCAATATCCTGGCCAGCCGTCCATATCTTGTTGATGACTCGCTTTAATAAATTGCAACTTACCTAATTCACCGCTGTCATAGAGTTGCTTCATATATAAAAACTCACGCGCATAAACCACGGTTTCCATCATCATATAATGCAGATTTTTTTCTTTACAGGTGTCGATGATTTCCTTGCACTCTTCCACCGTGGTGGCCATGGGAACGGTACAGGCCACATGCTTACCTGCACGTAATGCTTTCAGCGTTTGTTTCGCATGATCAGGAATAGGCGTATTAATATGCACGGCATCAATTGCGGGGTCAGCCAATAACGCATCGTAATCCGTAAAACATTTCTCTACTCCAAATCGTTTACCTGCTTCTTTCACTTTAACCGGATCACGCTGACACAGCGCGACAATATCGGCATTCGGATGCCGTTGATAAATTGGTATAAACTCAGCGCCGAAACCAAGGCCAATGATTGCAATACGAGGGCGAGTTATGGGAGCAGGCATAGGGCATCCGTATCGTTAGGGTAATGAGTCAAGAAGGCACAACTCTTATAACAAGTCGGTGACTTGCTTCTAGGGAGAACTAGACATGTTTTATGAAAAGTTAGCCATGACACGCCCACCGACAACTTCTTTATCAAATGCGCTAAAACAAGATTTTCTCAGCAATTTAGCTGATCCCGCGCAGTTTACTCAGATGTTCGCTCATCTTGCTGGAATGTCGTTTTTCGCCAAAAACCAACATTACCAACTGATCTTGGGTAATGCTCATTTTTATCGTCGCTTTGGCTTTACTCAAGAATCCGACGTCATTGGCAAAACTGACTTTGATTTATTTCCTCGACCGCTGGCAGAAAATTTTCGCCGCGATGATGAACAAGTGATGTCCTCTGGGAAACCAGTTTTAGATATTATTGAATTATTCCTCAACCAACAAGGCATGCCTGACTGGTTTATTACTCAAAAAATTCCCCTTTTTAATAAACAGGAAAAAACCTGCGGCGTTATGGGTGTTATTCAAGCTTACGACCACCATCAAAATATTATCGCCGCTGATCCTGCCATTGCCGAAGCTGCCAATCAATTACGCAACGACCCTGGCAAACGCTGGCGCATGGAAGACGTCGCCGCCAGTGTACATTTATCCCAGCGACAATTCGACCGAAAATTCAAAATCTGCTTTGGCGTCACACCGCAAAATTATTTAGTAAAAACTCGCATCCAAGCCGCATGCGAAGCTCTGCGCCGTCCTGGGGCACTGATCACCCAAGTCGCCATTGATTTAGGTTTTTACGATCAAAGTGCCTTCACAGTTCAGTTTCGACGACATATGGGTATTACGCCGTTGCATTATCAGCGGCAATATCGGGATGGGTAAATTTTGGTC
>SYDV01000402.1 GCA_005801395.1 Planctomycetia bacterium
AGAATAAAATCAACACCTAATTTCCCATAAGAACATTAAGTTACCGAAACCATTTTCTGCTGCTTACGATAGGCTGAAGGTGAACAGCCTGCGCGTCGTTTGAAAATAGCATTAAAGTGTGCAAGATTGTTAAATCCTACCGCCAAGGCGATATCAATAATGTTGCGTTCACTGTCGAGCAATAAACGTTGCGCTTCTTGAATACGCAACGTGTGTAGGTAGTTAATAACTGAGGTTCCGGTCAGGCGGGCAAAACGGCGGGCAAACGTTGCTGGTGTGCATCCGCTTAGGCGAATTAAGTCGTCGAGACGGATTTCTGTCGCAAAATATGCCAAGAGATGATCAATAACTCGACCCATAGGCTGGTCTTGTTCGCTGACATTGAGTGCCATTTGAGCGCGCGACGATAATGCCATGGCATCGTGTAGTTGGCCATGATGCAAAATTTCCATTAGCGCAATAAATCGACTGAGACGAACGATTGATGACTGTCCTTCGAATAACCTCATGTCGTCTTGCAAGCGTTTGGTGGTGATTCCTTGCCAACGCAAACCACGACGCGCATGGCTCCATAACCGTGCGAGCGACGAAAATTCTGGAGAATTAAATAGCGGTGTGTCGATACGAAATTGCAGCGAAACACCTGAACTCTCTCCACGCGCTTTCCAGACATGAGGCACTCCCGAACCCAACAGCAAGCAATCCGGTGCGCTAAAACGACCGCTATGATCACCAACTTGCAACATTCCGTCGCCAGCGGTGATGCAGGTGAGTTCGCAATCTGCATGGGCATGCCAAAGCGAACCCTTGCCGCGAAACGGCATGCGTTGACCGGAGTCATCCAGTACCCACATATCGACTAAGTCGCGTTCCCACAGGAGCACGCGCAAACATTGCCCCAGTTGGGTAGCGGGAAATTCAGTAAAAGGAGCTGCCATACTGTATTATTATCTCAATTATGGTCACTTTATAACGAACATATGATTAAATACCACTACTTTCTGGGAATATCCAGGGAGCTAGAGGATTAAACTTGCTCAATGTATCTCACATCCACCCCTCCCAGGATGTGCTTATGAATGCCCCCAGCCAACAACGAAAAAATCAGCCGACCATCGAAACCTCACGCCGCATTGGCGATGACTACCATGTCTGTGCTAGCGACCGCGACTCGTTCCATAGCCTTGGCTATATTAGTCTGCCAAAGGTCCTGACTGAAACTGAAGTCTGTGCGATCGAACAAGTATTTGATCGCTTCGCTAACGGTGAAATCCCCGGCATGCGCCGCGACCTCTGCGACATGAGTGGCACTTACAACGACAACTTCAAGGATTTCGCCTTAATCAATGCCATGTTGCCACGTCAGTACCTGCCATCGTTGCAAGGTAATATTTTCGAGCGCCTCAGCCAATCAATTACTCGACAATTATATGATAAAGATATGGACTATGATTACGACCAATTCTTGAGCAAAAAACCTGGCAAAGCCCGTGCCGCTTTTGCCATGCACCAAGACATGGGATATTGGCCGGTTGGCACGCCAGACACACGTACCGCAACCTGTTCATTAGCCATCACCGAATCGGTACGGGCTAATGGCTGCATCTGTTTTGTCCCTGGCTCTCACAAAGCAGCTAAACTGGTTCCACATCGTCCCAAAGGTGCGGCTGACCGTTCCGAATCGCATACCTTAGAAATTGATTTACCAGCCAACACGCCCGTCGAATACATCGAAGTCCCGCGCGGCAGTATTACCGTCCACGATGAATGGGTGGTGCATGGCTCTGGTGGGAATACCTCAGACAAATGGCGTAAAACCTATATCATCGCTTACCGTTCACACGCAACGGTATCGTATGAACGAAGTATTGGTTTTACCCATTCACATAATGACACGGTCAATTGGAAGACAGCGCTCGATCTTTACCAACCTAAGTAGCAATATTGCCATAACGATTGCATCCTTCCATTGTTCTTTTGCGTGAGTTAAGAGTTAATGCTTCTCTCGGTTACCATATTTCGATAACGCATTTCAAATCATGGAAGCGTTTAGGCTTTCTCGGTTATGATAATCCACTAAGGGCTCACCTATGAAAAAAATGAAGCCGAGTAAAAGTCAGACCCAAAGTGCTCCCATCACCACAGGCGGGCGCCAAACTGAGCGATCGATTGCGGTAAATCTAACCACCTCTTCGCGTCCAGCGGCTCCCCTGCCGACCAGTCTCTCATGCCTCACTCGCCGCCATTTACTTGGCCAAATGGCAGCGGGTATTTCATGCGTAGCGCTATCAAGCTTGCTGCTGAATGAAGCAAGCGCAGCCATTCCACAAAAGCTCCATTTTCCGGCTAAAGCAAAACAGGTGTTACAAATATTTTGCCCAGGTGCTGCGTCACACGTGGATCTGTGGGATCATAAACCCATGTTAGAAAAATTTGATGGCACCCCAATGCCGGGTGGCGAAGAAGAGGCTAGCTTCCAGGGTAAAAATGGTAATTTAATGCGTTCGCCTTGGCCATTTATGCCCGCTGGGAAAAGCGGGAAAATGATCTCGTCACAATTGCCTTTTATGGCAAAGCATGTTGATGACATGGCTTTTATTCATTCCATGGTTTCGCGCACCAATACCCATGGCCCTGGGTGCATCGCGATGAATTCTTGTTTCACGCGCGAAGGATACCCCAGCGCTGGCTCGTGGATGAGTTACGCACTTGGCAGTCTGAATGACAATTTGCCGACCTACATTGCCATTCAGGATATCCGTGGAGAACCGCCCAACGGAAAAGCCAATTGGGGTAATGGATTTCTGCCGGCGCAATATCAAGGAGTCACGATGTCAGCGCAACATCCGTTGCGTAATTTGGCTCGTCCATCGACCATCAGCGCGAATGAAGATCGGGCGACAAGAGAATTTTTACAACAAATTAACCACGGCCACGCTCAAACCCATCAGGGAAACGATGAATTAACTGCCCGTATCGCTGCGTATGAATTAGCAGCAAAGATGCAACTTGCGGCGCCTGAAGTCAGTGACCTGTCGCGCGAACCACAACACGTCCACGAACACTACGGCACCACTGATGCGAATCCGTTGAAAGCTGCCTATGCTCGCAATTGTTTGCTGACACGTCGCTACCTCGAACAAGGGGTGCGCTACGTTAGTTTGTATTGTGCATCTCGCGCCAGCAACGTCGACGGTCTTCTCAATTGGGACGCTCATAAAACATTGAAATCGGATTATGACCGCCATTGCCCCGTCTTCGATCAACCTACAGCGGCATTACTAAGCGATATGAAACAACGTGGCCTACTTGATCAAACATTGGTCATTTGGGGTACTGAGTTTGGCCGCATGCCAACCCATCAACAAGGAACCACTGGTCGCGACCATAATCCAGATGCTTTTACCACGTGGATGATGGGCGCAGGGATAAAAGGCGGCACCACCTACGGTGCCACAGATGATTTTGGCCGCCGCAGCGTAGAGGACATCACCAGTGTGTACGATTATTACGCCACCGTCTTACACTTACTCGGTGTCGATCACGAACGATTAACCTATTATCATAATGGAGCCGCACGTCGTTTGACGGATGTTCACGGACATGTCCTAAGTAAAATTTTAACCTAAGACTCACCATGAAAATACTTCACTTCGGCTTGATCTGGTTATCTACGGTGCTCTCGTTGATATCCAGCGAACAATCGAATATCCAATTTTTCGAACAGCGGGTGCGTCCCGTTCTGGTCGAACATTGTTATTCCTGCCACAGCATCGAGGCTAAAAAATTAAAAGGGAATTTATATCTCGACAGTAAAGCGGGGTGGGAGAAAGGCGGCGATAGCGATAAACCCGTCATCGTTCCTGGGAAACCAGAAGACAGCCTCCTTATACGCAGTATTCAACACCTCGAAGCCGACTTGGAGATGCCGCCGAAAAAACCAAAGTTATCTGATGATGTCATTGCCGATTTGATCACGTGGGTAAAAATGGGCGCGCCAGATCCTCGGGATGGAATAAAGACCGAAGCCAAGCGCGGCGATAAAACCTGGTGGTCACTGCAACCACTCAAAAAAGATTTCGCTCATAACAACATTGATGACTTCATTGTCGCTCAACTCACTGAAAAGAAACTCGCACTCAATCCACCAGCTGATCCACGCGTACTGATTCGCCGCATGTCCTATGATGTGATTGGCCTTCCGCCGACACCAGCGGAAACAGAAACTTTTGTCAAAGCGCATCAGGCAAATCAAAGCCAGGCCATTACGGGTTTGGTCGATCGCCTACTTGCTTCGCAACGTTACGGGGAACGTTGGGGCCGACATTGGTTGGATGTCATTCGCTTTGGCGAAAGTAATGGTTTTGAGCGTAATTTCGTGATCGATGATTTGTGGCCTTTTCGCGATTACGTCATTAAGTCCATCAACAACGATAAGCCATTCAATCAATTTATTATTGAACACCTCGCGGGTGACGTAATTGGAAAAGATGATCCTGCAGTAGAAATAGGAAGCGCATTCCTGGTCGCTGGTCCTTACGATGATGTTGGTAATCAAAGCATCGTCGCCCAAAAAAACATCCGCGCGGCAACCATTGACGACATGATTACGGCAACCGGCAGCGCCTTCCTTGGCCTCACTATTAACTGCGCCCGCTGCCACAACCATAAATTCGACCCTATTCCCACCGAAGATTATTACCGACTACGCGCTGCCTTTGAAGGCGTAAAGCATGGTCGTCGCGTTATCGCCACGAAGGATGAACGTGCGACCTATGCCGCGGCCACCAACCCGCTTAATCAACAATTGAAACAACTAACCGCTGAACGCGATGCTCTTAATAAAAACATTGATGAACGTGCCAAAAATGAATTGACCAAACGCACCCCGACGCGGGCGAAGATCGACCCGCTCCACACCGAAGAACGCTTCGCACCTGTTCAAGCTCGTCAGGTAAAATTTATTATTCATGCACTGACCTCCACCGATAAAAATAACGACAAAGATGGAGCAAACATAAAAACTATCGGTAAAAAGGGTCGGCTCAGCGAATTTGAAGTCTGGAGCTCTGGCGCTCAAAGCCGTAATGTCGCCCTCGCATCTAATGGTGGTAAAGCCGAAGGTGCACGCTCATCGGTCGCAGAAGATTTCCCCGAAGCGTATGGTCCACAGTTTACCATCGACGGTCGGCACGGTGAACAATGGTTTATTGGTGATCCAGCGGAACTGACGATCACCTTCGCTGAAGTAGAGACCATTGATCGCGTCGTTTTCAGCAATGCTTTGGGCGAGAATGACAAAGCCAAAGAAGATCAAAAGAACAATTTACAAACCAAAGGCGGCACTCCTTGCGACTATGATATTCAAGTGTCCAACGACGGAAAAAACTGGCACAGCGTAGCCAATAGCGACGACCGCGAGCCCTGGACACCCGCACATGGAATTGAACGCATTCGTCAAACCATGGTCACCACAGAGGAACAACAACACCTTATTGAATTAAGCAAACAGATAACGAAAATTCAAACGCAAATTAATCGTATTCCTAAACTACTAGAAATCTGGGCCGGTACCTATTCCGAACCCAAAGAACCTACCTATATTCACAGAGGTGGCGATCCCATGAAACCTGGAGCTGCCGTGGTTCCTGCAAGTCTCAGCGTG
>SYDV01000403.1 GCA_005801395.1 Planctomycetia bacterium
GCCGCTCGAACTCCGGGAGGGTTTTAGGGAAGTCTTGCCAAAGTTCGGTTTCTTTGCTCATGGCAGGAGCTTAGCGAAACATGACCTTAGTAAAGGGGATAGGCATGTTCACCAATGCGTATTGTCCGGATTCCCTGTGCACCCCCACCCGTCTCGCGCTGATGACAGGAACGTTTTATTGGCGCAACCGAAAAACGTTCGGAGTGCTCGGCAACTGGGAGCGTTCCGCTATTCCCGCAGGAACCGCCACCGTGCCTGGGATCGCGCAAAAGGCGGGCTACCACACCATAGGCATCGGCAAATGGCACCTTGGCTGCACTTGGACTACGAGCGATGGAGCAAAACCGATTGGCCTGAAGGATTTTAACGGTACCGGAGACAACGTGCGAATTGATGTGCCGATCAGCGATGGGCCACGCGCACATGGTTTTTCCGAGTGGTATGGATTTATCTGTGCATCAGAGCAACTCGTCGTCCAGGATGATCGTGTCGCTGCGCTCCTGACGATGTCGACGCGTACTCCGCCTAAAATGCCCGGGGTCGATAAACTGCCGCAGCTAAACACCGCGGACTACTTGGTTGATGTCTTTGATCGTGCGATAGCGGCCATGCATACTCCGCGGGATAAACCCTGGCTCATGTATGTGGCACCCTACTTTCCCAATATCCCGCTCACCCCACCAGCCGAATTCATCGGGAAATCACAGGCGGGCGCGTATGGCGATTACATTCTTGCACTCGACCATCATATCGGTCGCCTACTTACTGCGCTTGGTACATCTGGCGCGGCAGAGAATACCCTGGTGTTATTTGCTAGTGACAATGGGGCTGTCGCACAAGATCTACAGCCTGTTGAGTTAGTGAAGAACGGTCATTTTCCAAACGGGAAACTGCGTGGCGGGAAAAATTCAATCTATGAAGGAGGCGTCAGGACGCCGCTCTTAGTTCGTTGGCCGAAAAAAATATCCCCTGGTTCTGTCGATGATGGCATTGTGGTGCTGACCGACGTGTTGGCCACCGTGGCACAGATAACCGGCAGTAAAATCCAAGAGGCTGGCAGAACGGACAGCATCAGCTTCTTGCCACGACTACTCGGCCAATCCCATGACCAAGTTCGCCGTGAAGTGGTTATGAAGGGCCAAGATTTCGCTATCCGAATCGACCAATGGAAATTGATCGTCAAAAAAGTCGGCAACGAACTGTACGATCTAAGCGCCGACCTTGCGGAAAAAATAATGTCGCCGAACAAAATCCTGACATAGTCACCAAGTTGAAAAAGCGGCTGAATGAACTGCAAAATGGCGATGCACGAAAATGAAATGGCCTATTATCATTATTTAATAACTGTCATATTTAAGAACCATGCAAAAAAAACGCAGCCAAAATCGCATACTCTGCCTCCTCCGACACATTGGCAGCTCATCCAATTCTCATACTCGTCATTCCAAACTCAGCGACTAGATGAGCAAGAAAAAAAATAAAAGATAAAAAGCTTTGCAGGCGTGTGTAGCGGATAATGCCATTTTACAGTATTCATCGCCACGATGTCATCACAATTTGTGATACAATAACATAATTTCCCGTGCCCAATGTCCGCCTGTTTTCTCTGCCCACAAATTGTTTGCATCGCTCAAACCGCTCGGACGTTTAGTCGTACGCGGCGAGCGCGGATTCGATCTACCACCATTACCAGCTGGCATGCACGAGAGTGAACGTCGCTTTTACGGACGCAGCTGGGTCGTCATTCTACAGCGCTTACGCAGTTTAGAATCACCGCGCTAAATGTGTCGCTTTACGGTGCGCGGTTAGTGGCCAAGTCGACTTTATCGCCCAGATTTTTGCTCAACGCGATAAGACGTTTTAATAAATCCGCTTTCGTTACAGCGTGTGCCGGATCGTTCGCAAGATCGTTTATTTCCAAAGGATCTTGCGCTACATGATATAAACGGAAAATATTTGCCTTTGGATACACCATTAATTTCCAACCATCGTGGGTAATGGAACGCTGCAATTCTAAATAGCTTCCGTAAACGGATTCATATGGCGATGCTTGCTGGGGTGATTTTATCATCGGCACCACGCTATTAAAATAGACATGGGCTGGTTTTTCTACCCCAGCCAAGTCAAGTGATGTTGCCATCACATCTTGCAAATACACGGGACGATTAGTCTTCTGTCCAGCCGGTACTCCAGGGCCAACGACCAAAAAGGGAACTCGCGTACTAACATCATACGAGTTTTGCTTCCCCAAAAGCCCGTGATGACCAACCGACAATCCGTGATCCGCAGTAAAAAAGATCCACGTATTGTCTGCTTTTCCGCTCTTTTCCAGCGCATCTAAAATTCGACCAATCTGAGCGTCCATGTGTGTAATTAACGCATAATATTCTTGACGGTGCACTTTAATGCTGTGCTCCGTGCGCGGAAATGGCGCTAACTTTTCATCACGTAGTCCAGTCCCCGCACCAATATCTTCTTTATAAGGATATTCTGGAATAAACGATTTGGGTAAGGCGATGCGATCTAAAGGGTACTTATCGACATAAGATTTTGGTGCCTGACGTGGATCGTGCGGAGCGTTAAACGCGACATACATAAAGAAAGGTTTTGGTGACGACTTCGCCAATTCAAGAAATTGAATGGTGTCGTCGGCAACAACTTCGCTCCAGTGTTTGCCGCCTTCCCAGAACCCACCTAACGATTCATCGTACGGACTCCAAACGTCTGTTTGGCCTTCTATCGGGCGATTATATGACGATTTACCATCCTTCGGCATGCCCGCGCGCACGTTCGTTGTCACATCAAAAATCTTTTCGGCGGAAGTTTTAATATGCCATTTTCCCGTCATGTAGGTGCCATAGCCTGCTTTCGCCATTAATTGTGGCCACAGCACGCCAGCTTCACGTTCTTTATCCGTTTTGTCATAAATGGCTCCTGCGTTCCACACGTTCCGCCCCGTAATGAGCATAGTGCGGCTAGCGACGCAAACCGCAGCACTCCACGATCCCATATTGTAGGCGTGTGAAAATACCATGCCGCGAGCAGCGAGGCGATCGAGGTTGGGCGTTTCGATATCCGTATGACCAAAAGAGCGAATCGCTTCGTAGGTTAAATCATCAGCAAACAAAAATAAAATATTCGGTTTTTTATCTACGGCTTGCGCTATTCCAGTTCCCAAAATCAACAGCGTTATCGTTATGAGAGCGGTCGGCCAAAAACAGGTTTTATTCATGGGTATATTCTTTCGGACAATACGATGGGTTTATTCAAACGAGGTGATCGTGCTGCCATGATCATGTGAATTACACTACTGTTAGTATTACCTGTCGTTCAATAGGAAAAATGGTATCTCTTTTAGCGTCGTCGGCGTAGCATTTAGACATATGGTTTCATATAAAAAACACATCTGATGTGCCTGTCATTATCGCGACTTACTCCGTCGGCAGATCAGAAGTAGTACTGGTAACGACTTTCGCTTGGCGACGGCGAAGCCATCCCGTTCCCGCAATCATCAAATATAAGATCATCCCAACCGCCGTGGCAACACACAGTCGCGCTGCTGCCACGCCCGAACCACTCCCGTTTGGCTGTGGCCAATAATGTAACAACGCAAGGACTCCCACCGCCATGCAAACTGCAGCGAGGGATGGACGCACCAACGAACGCCAAGCCAACATTCCACCGGCACCACGACGGCGCAGGAGCACCAAATAAATTCCGCAACCGACAAAACTCGATATCGCCGTCGATAAAGCTAAGCCAGCTTCCTGTAAAGCCGTTTGCACTAACATTAAATTGAGCACCAAATTGAGCGCCACCATACTCAAACTAATACGCATCGGGGTCCGCTGATCGCGCCGTGCGTGGAAAGCACGCATGAGTAATTTTGACAATGAAATTGGCACCAATGCCAAGGCCAACATTTGCGTGACTAACACCGTCCGGTGAACGGACGATTCATCAAAACTACCCGTTTGATAAATGGTGCGCACCAACGGTTCGGCCGTAACCAGCAATCCAACCGCCGCAGGTAGCAACCAAAATGCCAATAAACGACAGGCATCACGCAAAGCCTCACCCGTTGCTTGCCAGCTTTCGGCGGCCCGACTAGCCAATTCAGGATAGGCTGCGGTGGTGACGCCATGACCAATCAACGCCATCGGAAATTGCAGTAAACGATTGCCAAAATAAAGCACCGCTACAGCGCCACTTCCTGGGATAAAAATCATGGCCATCACACTATCTAAATACGCATTAATTTGATAAGCGCCCGACGCGAGCAACGTTGGCCCCATCGCCGTTCGTAATTCACGCACCGGTTCGTTTGACTTGGTGATGACCGGCGGCACTCCGCCACTGCGTTTAAGCGCCCATAACATCATTACCACCTGCAAAACACCCGCCGTTAGAACCGCATAAGGCAATGCCCATGCCTCGTCATCGGGGGATATGAAAACCGTCGCAATCAGACAGACATTCAGCACCACTGGCGCTGCGGCAGCCACCCAAAAATGACGGCGTCCATTCAGCATGCCGGAGAAAATTGCCGTCACACAAATAAAAATAACAAAGGGAATTTGCGGTAACGCCATCGCAGCAATAATAACGGTACGACCACTACCATACCACATCATGCACGACGCGATAAGATACCCAATGAGAGCTAAAATGCTCAAACCAATCGTCAGTCGAGTTAATACCGCCCCAGCAAAACGTTCAGCCTCCACCGGATCACGATCGCGCATTTGGACGTAACGCGGAATAAATGCCGCCGATAACGCCCCCTCACCAAAAAGATTTCGGAGCAAATTCGGCAACGCAAAGGCCATTAAAAAACAGTCGAGCATTAACGAACCACCAAGTGCACCAGCCCACAAACGATCGCGTACCAGGCCCAATACACGGCTGATCAGTGTCCATCCACTCACAGTAAATACGCGGCGCGCCAATTGCATGATGGTAAGAGATTCTGAGCTAATGCTGGTTTCGCAATGCTGCGATAAAGTTTACGCTCGTTGCAGCCAAAACACTAATCGTTGAGCATCGTGCTCTGGTCCCAATAAACTGGTCCATACCTCGCTCACCAAAAGTCCGTTCGCAGCCGCGAGCGTCGCCATGGCAGAGCGATCGTATAACGCCACACTTTCACGATAGCGCTGCGTCACCTTATCCCCCTGACGCATGACGACTTTTTTTTCCACTCGCCCAGCATGTAAGCGCCGTGTTTCTTCGACTTGGCGACCGTCTGGTAATAGACGCTGTGACAACGGAACCAAGGTCCGCGCCAACACGTCGGGATCAGGAAGATCTAACACCAACCAACCACCGGGAACCAATAATTGTCCGAGACTTCCCAGGCATTCAGCGTTCTGTTGATGCGAAAAATAACCAAATGCCGTGAAGAGCATCAATACCGCGCCCCATCCGGTCGTGACTGGCGGTTGACGCATATCACCACGCATCATTTTTCCAGCACATGTGGGACGTTGAATCGCACGACGAAGTAAATCACTACTATAATCGCAACCATAGGCGTTGATACCTGCCTGTCGCAATGCGGTTAAGTGTCGTCCGTTTCCGCAACCCATATCAAGTACTGGCCCATGAACCTGTGATAAACGTGGAATGAGTCCGGCTATTTCGTCCGCCGCACTGAGGTCATCGCGATGCGCATACAACGATTGATAATGATCACCAAATGCAACCTGCCACCACGCGGTTTCATTCACGATTAAATACGCCGGAAGGTGCTCGTGGCACCAGGCTGAGCATTAAGTGGAACCAGCTCGGCTAAACTATCCACACAACGCGATGCACCCGCCGCGATTAATTCATTCTTTGAAATCATACCAATTAACGCAACCGTCACCGCCCCAGCAGCTACGGCTGATTTCACGCCATTGGGACTATCTTCTAAAGCCAAACACCGCTCGGGTGGAACGCCCAATCGTTTTGCGGCTAAGAGATAAGGATCCGGTGCCGGTTTACGATTAGCGACATCCTCATAACAAACGCGGGAAGCTATACGTTTATCTAGTCCAATAACCGATAATCCCAACGCGGCGACTTCTCGTTCGGTTGAGGTAACCAAACAGACAGGCACGCCTTGATACGCTGCGTTTTCCAGTAATTCCATAATGCCAGGGCGCAGCGCTAATCCTTCGTTGCGATACAGATCTTTCAGGATGTCTGTTTTCCCTGCCATCCACGCCAGCACATCACCGTTTTTGCCAAATCGCTGCATCAGATCCAAATAAAATAGGCGATCACTTTTTCCTATATTGCCAATGATTTCAGCTTCGCTGATATCGATACCTTGACTGGATA
>SYDV01000031.1 GCA_005801395.1 Planctomycetia bacterium
ACTAGAAAAACCAAAACCACGCCACCATGTTTTAGGGTCGTGTTCTTTTTTTGTCGGATCATACTTAATTTGACAAAATGGCTTACCAATTACGCGTAAGGGATTCGCATCAGGGTTTGGTGAATTTCGATTATCGTACTGATCCCAGAAATCTAATTCTTCTAAGGCCGCGTACATGCCCGTACGCATCATGCCATTTTCGACCGACAAGCGCTTTGACACGGTGATCGTCTGACTGGCAACACGCAAAGCGGCAAAGGCCAAATAAAGTACGCCAATCGACATGGTGATGGCGATGAGCAATTCGATGAGCGTGAATCCACGTTTATTGATCTTATTCATTAATGGTTGGGACATTAGTTTCTCAATCCGGTCCACATCCGTGGATTATAGAAGGTGAAACGCGACACGCTCACTGCTCGCATGCGCACGGACGTTGGAACTGGACCGATATCCAGTTCGCGGTTGCCATTACGATCCGCTCCCCACATGCCGAGATAAACAGATTTATCACTCGTGCCATTAGCGAATGTCGTACGTTTATCGTTAGTAAAAGTAAAATATCGTTCCGGATTATTAAATTTATGCGCGTTTTTATTATAGACTTCTTTTCCGTCTGAATCGAATGGATTGCGGCTCGCATCTTGCGGCGCACTGGGGGCCGTTTATGCATCAGCGTATGACTTCCAATCAACTACCCAAAAAACAATTTCGCGACAGCGTTCCGCTGGTTGAAAAGGATTCGTTAAATTAAAGGTATCGTGCTGAAGTGGTGCTTGTTTTCCCCAACTATCCTCGATTTCGTCAAGGTTACCCTTGGGACGAGTAACCGCGCCCACTCCAGGTGTTGGAGCCATCATGGAGGTAACTCCATAACTAGAGCTCGTTCCGGCATTAATCACCGCCTGCGAGGTCAGCACCCGCCACGACACATCTTTATTCGTTGGCACGGTAAAGAGGTTTGCCCATGTTGCCCCAGGCTTGGCTTCAGCAAATAATTCATACTGCAATAACGGTTGATCCCAGCCGTTTTGAAAATTAAGTGCCCGATCAAGACCCCAGTCGTAGGGATTGGTGGTGACATGACGATGCAACCACGTCAGCGATGCTTCATGTGCTTTTTGCGCCTGAGTAATTTCACTGGGCGTAGGTGCCGTTTTCGTCAACCACACCATCGCCTGGGCTAAATACCCCGCTGCCAAAACGCGATAGCCCTCTACCGGCGTATAAGCATTTCCTGGGAGTGTCCCCGGGATGCCATCAACATCCGGACTCATACCGCCCAACGCACTAATTAATTGTTTCGCCCGATCGCGATAGGCAATGATATTTGCCTTCGCCGGGTTCACTACTGGAGGAGCGACCGTCTTCCATGCCGTAACCACCGCTGTGAATTTATCAATTTCCGGCCAGCCATTTAAACGCCAACTATCTTCGTGTCGGGAATTCGGAGACGACGTATCAGCAATGGCGCGTCCACGAGGCGGTGTTGGATACCAATCATAATAAGGCCAAGCTTTACACGGATGACTGGCTAAACCTGGCTGCTGTGCATATCCAACAAAGGCATAAACTAATCGTTGGCTCTCATTCGGGATACCCTTTTCATCCAATATTACATTGCTCTCGTCGATGGAAGCGATGGGACGTGGGCTCGAATAAAATAAGTATCCGCCGTCATTGAGGATTTTTTGGATTTCATCGCCATCAGAATCCAGTCGTCGAGCGATATCCATCGGCACCGGCAAATTACCGTGACGCCAATTGCAGGCCTTCTGCTCGACTAACGGCGTCTGTGCGACCTGATTGATGCTGCACAAACCCAGGGTCTGCCCCTCCATCCGCTGCAAATCCCATTTGCGCCATTGGTTGGCATTGACCGATATGATCTCAATGGCTTTTGCGCTGGCGATGATCTGAAAACGTGCCAACTGCTGAGCCTTGATGCCATACGGCATCAACGTCAGCACGCTCAGGATTCCCACGGTGACAATGACTAAACTAATGGTGACTTCAAATAGCGTAAAGCCTTTTCGTATAATTATGTTGTGACTTACCTGACCGGTATTCATGACTAAATAATTCCTCCTAAATTGGCGCTATAATAGCATTATATTTACATTAAGACGGATCCAGCAAATCGTAACCGGACAGTAAATTTGGGATCGCACCCGACTCGCTTGAAAGACTTAATTCGCCTGTGTCTTAACTCTTCAAGGTAACACATCATTTTTGAAAATCGTGACATTTTCTGCTGACGCTATGGCAGATTGCGCTGATTCCCATGGAATTAGGACATTATTTCCAGGCCGCACCGCCGTTGGCCAAACAGATGCGAGAAGTTGTCCGTGGCTCAGTCGCAACTCACCACGCTATCCTCGTGCACTAATGAGCTCAACGTACAGCGATCGCCCCACCGTGGAATCTAGCTCATTATGCTTTTCATAAAGCCGTGAAAAAAGTTGGTGATGAAGAGATTACTCATACCAATTCCGAGTCATCTTTGCCTAAACCGAAAGAAGATGAACAAGAGCCTTCCCGGCTGCGCCGACCAATGAGATTTTAACTTCTACGGATAAGACAAAAGACTGAACTTGTACCACTTTTGTTGACCGCTGGTTAAGAGACAGCGATGAGCTGTCTTTCGTAAGCCTCCGGGCTGACATAGCCCAGTGCGGAATGTAATCGTACGCGGTTATAGAAGACTGCAATATATTCAAAGATATCCAAGCGTGCTTGTTCACGGGTTTCAAAGCGATGCCGGTGTACTAATTCAACTTTCAAGGTGTGAAAGAAACTTTCCATCGCAGCATTATCATAACAGCAGCCAGATCGACTCATGGATGCGGTGACTCCCTGTCCTTTTAATTACTGCCGATAGGCGTCACTGGCATATTGGCTACCACGGTCGGAATGATGAATGGCCCCAGCGATGCTCGATCGTTCAATAACCGCCATCGCTAAAGCCTTGATAATGAGTGCGGTATCCATCAGACGATCCATGGCCCAGCCTATAATTTTGCGTGATCCCAGATCCATCACGGCAGCCAAATAGAGCCAGCCTTCATTGGTGCCGATATAGGTAATATCGGTGACGAGGCGTGCATTGATCGGCCCAGGCGCAAAGTCCCGTTGTAAGACATGATCCGCAATCGGATGGGCATGCTGGGCATTCGTGGTCACCACAAAGCGTGGTTTATGCACGGATCGCAGCCCACAGGCCCGCATTAAACGCGCAACACGCCGTCGTGAGATGCGGCGGCCTTGCTGCCGTAAGGCCTGCGTGACGCGTGGGCTACCATACGTTTGCCGACTGCGATGATGCGTGTCTGTAATCTGCTTTTTTAA
>SYDV01000404.1 GCA_005801395.1 Planctomycetia bacterium
ATGACCGCCTAATGGAACGCATTGTCGCATCATCGGCAGGACGCCTGACCTAATGGGTGATCGCACCACACTCACGCTTTCCGAAGGCATGGATTCGATGAGCGAAAACGTCTTCATCAATATTAAGAACCGCTCGCTCTCAATTACGGCGGACGTGGTAATTCCACAGGGAGGCGCGAATGGCGTCCTCATCGCTCAAGGCGGACGCTTCGGCGGCTGGACTTTCTATCTGAAGGACGGCAAGCCAATTTATTGCTACAATTTCCTCGGCCTTGAGGAATTTAAAATCGCCGCCCCGAACGCTGTGACGGCGGGCAAGGCCACCATCCGCATGAATTTTGATTATGACGGTGGCGGAGCAGCCAAGGGCGGAATGGTTACCATTCTCGTCAACGGCGAGAAAGTTGCCAATGGTCGAATCGAACGCACACAACCCGGAATATTCTCTGCTGATGAAACGGCGGCTGTAGGCAAGGACGACTCCACGCCAGTCACCAATGACTACAAGGAGCGCGACAACTCTTTCACGGGCAAGATTCAAAAAGTAGTGATCGACGTGAAGCCCGTTGGCGCCGCCGTGAAAGCAGAAGCAGATGCGGCCAAGCAAGACGCCAACTTGAAGAAAGCTTTGACGAATTAAACGGCGGTAAAACGCGCTGACTTCATCGTTCATTCGGTGTCGTCAGCGCATTGAGCAAGCAAAATAATTATTGGTGGTAAGTCCAACAGAACCGCACTCGTCGTCACGACGGGTGCGGTTTTTTTATTTGGTAAATTAATTAACTGTTTTGTTCATTAGTAATACCAATTCCGACATAATCATACCTTAATAATCCAAGGAAAGTCGCAGAGGTATTGCAGTCGTTTTTCGTTATTACGCAAGATCGGCAATCGTGTAGTCGGGAAAAAAACCGCGCAGGGCCATATCACCAAGGCGCAGACCTTCGCATTTTCTACTGACGAAGGTGCTCAGGTCGGTATCGAAGAATAAACGACCGTGTCCAACGATTATCAACCTGGTTTGTCCAGCGTATTTACCGACAAGAAAATTTAAGAGACAGTGGAGCAGACATAAGGAATCGTTGGTCTCTTTCTGCTAAGCCTCTGTCGATGGGGAATGGTAATATGATTTGCCATGTGCCATCCGTACAGACAGGAACCTAAACCAAACTGCTATAGATTCCTGTCTGTATGAGAGTGCGAAAAAATATTAAAAGTCTAGAAATGTAAACCCGCGCCAAGGCGCAGCCAAGCATTGGTACCGGTAAACGTGCCATTACTCCCCACTGCTGCGCCACCGCCACCAGTGCCAGCGTAAAAGGCGACATCCGCGGCTGACCAATAATCAACACCACCACCGAATACGAAGACGATTTTCTTATTGATGACCAAACGTAAGTCGATGCCAGCTGCGACTTCAATGCGAGCCGAGTCGCTGGAGCCAGAGTATTGATCATCATTTAAATTGAGATCACCATCATCAATAATGACATCTTTTAATGTCATATCGGAATAACCAATTCCGCCACGAGCGTACGGAACGAGCCCTAACATCAGTTTTCTTTCTGGTGGGAGCAACTGAATCGTGGCGCCGCCTTGAAGTCCAATTCCCCAACATTCGTAATCGGCAGACTCTTGGATTCCGTTACGGGAATTACCTTTCCAATCGCGTTCTTCGTAAAAAAAATAGAGGCCGCCGCTGGGTTGCACTTTGCCCGGTTCTACCTGTGCCATGAAATTAAGTTCATAACGATTGCCAGCGCTCCATTTATCGCTGAAATAGCCAACGCTAAATTCTTGTGAAGCATAGCTAATCACATCGAAGGTGGCGCTGAGCCCTTCGACTCCTTCTAAGGCGGCGACTTGGCCAACGGTGGCAGCGAGTAATGGGATGAGCAGGTATCGGCGCATAGGGCTTCCTGGAGGTTGAAGATAAAGGGAGAAGTTGGCTGTTATAAATGATGGTTAGACATCCGTCGTCAAGCCATGCGAAACGCGTAAATTTTCTGGAATGTCATCCCCGTCCGCCTCAATTCATTTCGGTGGACGCTGCGGCAGCCAATGTAAATGCGGACAACGGCCCTTATTTATTATTAATCACGTTGGTGCCGGCTGGGACTGGGAAGACTTGGCTCCATTCCTCTTTGGTCATGGTGGCTCGTAGCGCAAAGCGTTGCTTCTTCATTGCAATGGCGTGGACCTCGATCGCTTTCGCCAAATCGGCGTGCACGGTCCGAAGTTGTTGTGCGGTGGTCGCGCGGGAGACGAGGAGGTTGCTCGTCTGTTCGCCATCTTTTTTAATGAGGGCCAGAACGGCGTCCCGTGAGGTTTCCATGTCCTTGAGCACCGCGACCGCCTGTTTGCGACGCACGCTATCGGAAACAGACGATTCGACTCGGACTCGGGCATCATCAATTGGTAGTGGAAAAGGCTGAGCGGCGCTCCCTGAAGAATAAAAGAAGACGGCGATCAATGCTAAAAGACCTAGGATCATAAAAAGAAGTCCAAATCGTATTTAATTGGTTGGGAAGGATTGGCGACGAGCCTTTTCGAGCGCCTTCCATTCGGCGTCCGTCGTGGCGGTGACGAGTGCAGCGCGCAACAACAACGCTTCATCATAACAGGCGGCGACTTTCGCCGTGCGCGTGGCACGAAGGTCGTCAAATGATGCTTCGGTGGCGTCGTAGTTTGCGTTTAGGCGCTCAAGTGCTTGGTCGTGAAGACGTTGATCTTCCGACATGCGCTTGGTCAAGAGTTGGACACGCTTATGGATATTAAGCACCACGGCCTGACGCGCGGGATCAGGAATCACCGAACGAATATCCGCTTCGACTTCTTGTTGAACTTTGGCTTGGCGATCTGTCTCGCTGACTTGACCGCACGCGGCGATGGCCACTGCTGCGATCGCTAGACTGGCGATGATAGCCGTTCGCCAACGACGTTCCTTCTTATGCATGTCTATCTCAAATCTCCTATTTTTACATCAGACAATTTTTACATCAGGCAGAGAAAAAAGCAGGCTGCTGAAATAAACAGCAGCCTGCTTGGACAATTTACTACTTGGCCGCTGGCGCTGGGGTTTGGACTTTGAGTTCAACGAGTTCAGTGATGCGCATTACCACTTGGTCGCCGACTTGATGGCTGCTGAGATCCACGTCTTCACGCACGGGCAATACTCGGCGCGCGCCGTTGTCGGTGACGATGGTTGCGGTGCGGGCCTTGGCGTTAATTTCGACGACCTTGCCGCGGATCTGCGTTACCGAACCAACCACTCCGGCTGGTTTCTGGCCTTTCTCGGCCAAGCCGACCACGGCACCTTCGCCTTGTTCGACCGGTACGCCGGCAGGCACCACCACGGCGACAATTTCTTCGGTCAGGTTGATGACCAACAGGTCGCCGACTTTCACCTGGGGAAAGTTTACCGCGTCTTCGGGCACCTTAATAGTTTGTTCTTTTTTATCATTGCCTAGCAGGGTGACGGTGCGTTTTTTCTCGTCTTTGGCCGTGACGCGTGCGTTGATTTCGGTGCTCACAATAATGACACCGCCTGCGACTCCAGGTGCGGCGATGACGGTGACATCACTTTTGTCAGCTGGCGGTGGCGTGGTGGTCTGCCCACAGCCGATCAGCAGGGCGAGCGCGGGCACGACCAAACAGGTGGCGAGAAGAGATGAGCGATAGGACATGGATGCATTCCTTGATGAAGGTAAAGCCGAGCACGATTTTCTTTTCGTAGCTAGGCTAGGTGAATCGGGTTTAATGAATGTCAAAAATCAGAAAGTGAACGCAGCGCCAAACACAGCGCCGTTGGTCTTCGTTGTCGTAGTCGACACCGATTGCGCGGTAGCCGAGAACCAGGGTGCACCAGTGGGCAGCTTCAAAACCGACGTAGGCCGAGGCATTCCACGCGAAATCAGAACCGACACCAAAGCCACCGATATCGCCACGTCCGATTAAACTCCAGCGGTCGGCAAAGCGCCACAGCGCGCGCGCGCCTAAAAGCGGATCAACCCACAGATCGTCCTGTGAAATGCCATTTTCAACGTGGGCGCCGCTGAGGTTAACTTTGGTACTGAGATCCCAAATTCTTGCTCCGGCCACCAGGTCAGCGGTGATGCGCTCGTCCGAGGTCAAGCGGTACGCGAGCGCGGCTTCGTACACCATTTCAGTAATCTCGACGTCAGCCGTCAGCGAGGTTTGCCCAGCAGGGCCAGTCGCAGTCACCGAGTCGCTCAATTTCATGCCGACGACTTCGGCAAGGAAACCCCAGCGCTGGTACCACACTTCGGCATGTAACATGCCGCCGATGTCTAAATGATCGAGGATCTGTCCGGTATCGACCTCCACCGGCACTCCGGCAGCACGCCCCATAGTGACATCGCCAGCAATATTAGCGGCTAGGACGTATGGGGTGATCTGCCAACGCAGTCCATCGTCACCGCCTGCTACGGCGGGCTCAGCGGCAGCAAGCAGCGACGACATCAGCGATACGCCGGTAAATGATAAACAACGATAAAATGCGCTCATTGATTTCCTCATATGGTGATCGATGTGGTTATTGGTTTGGGTTAATATTAATCAGAAAACGAAAAGGCGTTCGATGCTCCAAAACATTGCCACACTGCCGATGGCGTAGGGCGGAATAAAAAAAGCCCAGCGTGGAATAGTGATGCGGACTCGATGAAGCAGGTAAACGCTTAACAACACCGCACCGATGAATAATAGGTGCCCCAGTTCGACACCGATACTGAAGAACAACAGGGCCTCCGGAATATGCCCAGCTGGCAGACCCGCTTCACTCAAACCGCCGGAAAAACCGAGGCCGTGCATGAGACCGAAGGCAAACGCGGCCATCCATGGTGAACGCGTGGTAAGGCTATCACTGCCGCGTTGTTGGCGGATGATTTCAGCCGCGACAAAAACAATACTCAGTGCGATCAAGGCCTCGACCGGCGGTAAGGGAATGCGCACCCAGCCGAGCGTCGCGGCGGCCAGCGTGAGGCTGTGGGAGAGCGTGAACGCGGTGACGGCTTTGACCAATTTCCACCCACCGCCCGTGATGATCAGCAAGGCGAGCACGAACAACAAATGGTCAATGCCCGAAAGGATATGTTTCACGCCGATGGTGGTGTAGGCACGGGCGACTTCCCACACACTGGGCGAAGGTTCGACCACGAATGATGGGGATGCTGGGGTCAGTCGCGTGATCTGTTGGCTGCCGTCCAGGCGTTCCAGACGCACTAGCACATCAACCATGGTTCCCGTGAGCCCGGTGATGTGAATCGTGCCACGGTCAAGGCCGCTTGCTCGCTGTATGGTCCAGCGCTCCGCCAACGACCGATTAATAATCGTCCCACGCGGTTCCGTTATGTTTTTACAATCCGCAGGAAATTCGACATACAGCGCGAGTCGCAGATTATTCTCGCGAGCCGGAACTTTCCATAAGACCTCGTACGTATCGGCTTTGGTCTGACGCAATTCCAGGTAGGCAGGCCGCAATTCGTGTGCCCACGCGCAAGTCGACGTAATCATCAGCAGCACGGCGAAGCAGCCGGTGACGATGGACAAGTTCGGAAAATTTTGTGCTTTCACTAATCTTTGCCGGATCATTTTTTTGCCGAGCGAGTTCGCTAATGCGTGTCCATGAGTGGTCATTTTTGGACTGCTGTTGGAGTCGGTTCAATGGTCACCGTGTAGCGTTTGAGCAGTTCGTCGTAGAAACGCTCGTTCATCGCTAGGCGCTGGGCATTGTCCCACTCGCGTCGCACGGTCGCGCGCACGTCAGCCAGCGCGGGAATACGGCCATCCCGGCGCTCGCTGATTTTTACCAAGTGGACACCATAGCCGGATTCGATCGGTCCTTGCCAGCGACCAAGCGCTAGCTTGTTCAGTTCCACGGAGAATTTTTCTCCAAATTGTTTGGCGATCTCCCAATCTTGAATGCCTTCAAACACCGGCTCGAGAATTCGGGAATCTCCGAGTTGCGCGATATCCGATTGATCACCCGGCTGATTTAATTTGGTCAGCAGCAGCGTGATATCGTTAGCGAGGCTCGCGCCGCGTTTTCCTGGGTCAAAAAATACTTGGCTAAAAGTGATCCGAGCGTCGACGCGAAAAACCTCGGGATTGGCTTGCAGATAGGCCGCCAGCTCCGCTTCGGTTGGTTCAATTTGCGCAGTGACGTCTTCGGCGACAAATTCAAGTTTTTGCCGTAACCGCCGACGAATAATGGGGTCATCCTCGCCTAAACGAAGCGCCACCGCCTCACGGCAATAGACTTCTTCTTTTATTCGATCGCGAATCAATCCGTCCAATTCTTGGGGCGTGGGCGGTCGATGCCACGTACGGCTGAAGCCAGGGCGATTGCATTACTCTCCAGGTGACACAGCCGCCAACTTCATGAGCCGGCATAGCTCTTCCATGCCGTAGCTGGCTCTGCGTCGGCGCCTTTTGATGCTGCGATGCTTGGTTTCGGGGTTTCGTCGCAGGAGGTTG
>SYDV01000405.1 GCA_005801395.1 Planctomycetia bacterium
AATGTCGGACATTTGATTGGGATCAAAAGACAAGCCGTGATCGACTATAATGATTTTAAAATGAACGTCATTGACCTCGACCGTAATGTCGATCGAGCCGCTCCCACGCGGTCTACCGGCATAGCCATGCTCAATAATATTGGTGACCGCTTCATCAACGGCAATTTGCAAACGATTCAGGTAATGCCCAGGGAATTGACCAGCTGTTACGCCCTTACTCACTAAGTCACGGACTTGAGCCAAATAAGCGTGATCGTTGCTAATGGTCAGTTGCTGATTGAATGTCATGCGCCAGCCACATTTCGAATTGCGATAATGGTAAGATCGTCGGATTGCTCTGCGGCACCGCGATGCTTGGCAATGACTTGCACTAAATTCGCCAAGTTGGCGCGCACATCAAGATGTCCGCCGTTAGCAATATCCTGATAGAATTTTTCTTCGCCGTATTCTTCGTTCGCACCGTTCATCGCCTCTGGGAAACCGTCGGTGTACAGCACCATGGTGTCCCCAGGATTTAGCACGGTCGCTTGTTCTTGAATCGTTTTGTCGAACAGCGGTCCCTCATTAAACCCAAGTGCAATACCTTTTGCGCTAGCCAATTCAGGAACCTTGGATCCTGCGCGCACGATAACCATCGGGTTATGACCAGCCGAAGCATAAGTCACAGTTCCCGTATTCTCATCTAAAATGGCGTAGAAAGCCGTAACAAACATGCCTCGCTTAATTTGTTTCGAGATTAATTTATTCGTTTCCTTCAATGTATCAGCTGCGCGATTCTGATATTTATTTGCCACTAAACGCACAATGGTTCTGGTAACTGCCATGACCATTGAACCGGGAATGCCCTTACCCGATACGTCGGCAACAATGAAGCCCCACAAGCCGTTACCCAAGGGAATGAAGTCAAAATAGTCACCGGACACCGCTTTAGCGCCCTGATAAAATGCCGCCGCGTCATAACCCATAATCGTTGGCGCTTCGGCTGGCAACAATTGCCGCTGCACTTCACGGGCGATCGACAATTCATATTCAGCTTTTTCTTGTTCAACCAACGCCGATTGCGCAATTTTCAAATTTAAGGTCATACGATTGAATTCATTTGCCAACATTCCAATTTCATCATTTGAACGAGCCTTCGTTTCATGATCAAACTTACCGCGTGCAACCACTTTCATATCCGAGATCAAAATATCGAGCGGTTTAGTAATATTTCCTGCCAACCAATTAGCGACGGCTACTACCACACCTATCGCGATAAGGACCGCGATGCCAATAGTGATAAATAAATTATCGCGCACTCGATTGACGCTGTCAGCGGCAATATCAACGCGCACATTCGCCGGGTCATTTCCGATTGATGCCTGTCCAAAAATTGGATCGAGCGCGATTTTAAATCGGTAAATAGGCACACTGCCATTTGCATCTGTTTTTACGCCTTCCATAACAGTGATCCCGGTTGGTAAATTTACCGAGCCTCCCGTTTTTGGCACATAGATGCTGGTATAAAATTTACCCTTGGTGGTCGAATCCTCTAAAGCACCAATACCTACCTGGCTAATTTCTGGTACCGAAGGGCAATCAAATCGAATGGCTAAAATATCACTATAAGTAAATTGACCGTTATTGGCCCAGTCGCGCGCTTTATTTAAATAGGCAACAATTTCACGCTCAACTTCAGTTTGCGTTGGCACGGGAATTTCCACGCCTCTAAACAAGGGATCGGTTTTCAGTTTTTTATACGCTTGCAATCGCGCATTAACCGCGGTGCCGACTTGAGCTGCCATACGTGCAATCTCAACACCACTATGTTGTTTTTGACCGAACAAAAAACTATTGGTCGTCGCCGCCATCGTAACGCCCAGTAAAATCAATGCTGCTGCTGTCACACCAGAGAGCACCAACATAAATTTCGCTCGTAAGCCCATGCCAGCTTTACCAAATGTTTTCGCTTTTCCCGCTGGCTTGGAACTACCTTCGCTACGCTGGCCGGTGGTGCGACGGTCAATTGATTGAATTCCGGATCCACTCGCGTTGTTGGCAATTTGTACCCCAGATTCAGGTACGGGAATTTGTCCACTTGAGCCAGGCATCTTTTGCCGACCTGCTCCAGACATACTTGAACCAGTGGAGGCACGCGAAGTGGCAACACGAGTACTCGGGGGATTATGAGTCTTTGAGCGGTCGTGTCGGCGAGTTGCCATCGGCTAAGCCTTTAAATATCCGCGAAAGGACGATAAACGTCGAAGTTAAATCAGTGAAGAAGAGCGGCCGCTAAGCATCCTGCTATGGCACCGGCCACTAAGTCGTCTGCCATAATGCCGAGGGCACCAGGCAAACGCTCGAACCAATTGACCGGGAAGGGTTTGGCGATGTCAAACACGCGAAACAAGAGCACCGCTAGCACCACGCTCCACCCAGGGTCTGTTTGTAACGTCGTGGCGGGAATCAGGGCGATCGCCACCCATACCCCTACGACTTCATCAATGACCACCTGAGAAGGATCTGCAACGCCAAATTGCGGCGCTGCCACGGGCAAAAGCCACATAGCCAAAGCGGTTACGACCAACGCCATGGTAGCGAAAATTACCGTCAGACTTGCCGTCGGCACAGCATTAATAAGGAACAAACCGAAGATCCCAGCTGCGATACTCGCCCAAGTTCCAGGACCTGGACGCAGCCAGCCGATACCAAATACGGTGACTATTTGAACGGCCACCCGAATCGTCATCGGACGACTTCGCAATTCAGGCATCGACATCCAACTCGCCAAAACGGCCTTTAACTAATTCGACCAAGGCTTTTGAGGCTTCTTTGGCATCGTCGCCTTCAGCGGTAATGACTAATTCTGAGCCACATTCCGCCGCTAACATCAATAATTCCAACACACTTTTTGCGTCGACCACCATGTCGTCTTTAGCGATATGAATGTCGCAACTAAACCGACTCGCCGTCGTAGCGATTTGGGTCGATGGACGAGCATGGAGCCCCATCTTATTACTCAGTACAACACGCGCCTCGACCATTGGCATCCGATTATAATCCTTTCGTTGTCCTCAATGACCACGCCATTGGGAGGTGACGCTTGTAACAGCCTCGCCCTGGGAAGCAAAAGGTCCCTGGCCGGCGATCACTAGACCGCTCACCGACAATCACCAGGTGTTATTCACCACGGTAGAGGCGTTCAGCAAAACGGCGGTCCAACGCTTCAATGCGTCGAACACGATTGGCAGTGGCCTCTATGTCGTAAGATACACGCCGGAAATACACCGCTTCTCCGGTAAATAACGTGTAACAAGCTAAAGGATTACGATCGCGTGGCTGACCAACCGAACCCACATTGATTAAATACTTGCCGTCGGACACATCAAAACCATTGGGTAGTTCCGCCGCCGCCAAGAAACAACGATCATCGGTAAATACCCCTGGACGATGGGTATGGCCAACGAAACAGAGACGCTGAAAGCCTTCAAAAATGCTATCCATTTTGTCACTGTCAGAACCTTCCCACAGATCGCTTTCCAATACGTATTCCATGACGGGATCACGCGGGCTACCATGGACTAATAAAATATCGTCAATTTCATGGCGAATTGGCAGATTTTGCAACAATTCCATGATTGCTTTTCGTTGCAAAGAAGGCTGAATTTTTTGTAATGTATCGCGCGTCCAATCAATGGCACGCTTGGCGGCTGCATGAAAACCATAAGCGCCATACAACAAGGCGTGTTCATGATTTCCCATGAGGATCAACTTGCATCGCAAGGCCACAATATCGAGACATTCACGGGGCTGAGGGCCATAACCAATCACATCACCCAGGCAATAAATCCGCTCCACCGACCCGACCGAGTCAATGTCTTCCAGCACGGCTTCCAACGCCGCCAGGTTTGAATGGATGTCGGAAATAAAGGCGATCACGACCGTCGTACCAGAAAAGGTTTACGAAAAACGCCTACATGAAACATAGGCTTGGGGATTATCGTGAGGAACAGTTAACTCGTGTCTAGTTGCTGCTTAGGTCGCTGGCGGAATCCCTTTCCTGCCTCGACTTCGCCAAAGAGCCTTCGGCTTGTTCGCTAATCACCTCCAGCTTGGAGGTGATTTACAGGCGTTTCCGCTCCTGCTTTTTCAAGCGTTCTTGTCGGCGTTGCTTACGCTCTTCGCGCTTAGCCTCCAATTTAGCGAGACGAGCTTCCTGTTTCGGATTCGCAGGACGTTTAGCGGGTTGGGCTTTCGTGTGTTTACCAGTCGGTTTACGACTTGTACGACCAGTGCCAGCTTGAGCGCCAGCGCGAGCGTCGGAGCGGGCTGCTTTATTCTGCGGTACCAGACCCAAGACCACATCACTGCGATCAATATCAGCAGATGCAATTAAGACTTCTAATTGTTCCCCGATTCCAATTACGCGTCCACTACGTTTCCCAACCAAAGCAAAGCGCTCTGCGTCATAATTATAAAAATCGTCTTTTAATTCCCGCAACGGCATAAAGGCATCCATGCCAGTTTCAACCAATTGAATCATCAATCCCCCAGGACTCGCCCCAGTTACCACACCAGCAAAATGATCGCCCATGCGCGCGGCTAAATAACGCGTAGCTTTCCGCGCATGCAAATCACGTTCTGCGGATTCGGCACGTTGTTCTAAATTCGACGACTGACGTGCTAATGCATCCAAATAACTACGACGGCATTCAGTGGTATTATAGCCTTTAATTTTTAGCGCCAATTTAACCAGACGATGAACTAATAAATCCGGATAGCGCCGAATCGGGCTGGTGAAGTGACAATACGACGTAAATGCCAGCGCGTAATGCCCGATATTATCAATACTATAAATCGCTTTTTTAAATGA
>SYDV01000406.1 GCA_005801395.1 Planctomycetia bacterium
GATAGCTGGCCTCGCAAAATATACCCGTGCATACAATACCAGCAAACCCAGCCATGCCGTGCACTGGCACCGCCCCAACCGCATCATCTAGCTGTAGTTTCTCCATCAATTTGCAACCGAACACTACCGTGGCTCCGCCGATAAAGCCAATAATAGCTGACGCCGTTGGTGATACGACATCTGCTCCCGCCGTAATTGCGACTAATCCACCCAAGAGTCCATTTAATATCAGATCGGCTTCTGCTAATCCGCTAATGGCCCATACTAATAACATGGCTGCGAAGCCGGCAAAACAGGCAGCAATTAACGTGTTCACAATGATGGTTGCTGTTTGCGGTCCCAGTGGTGCAGAGCCCCCATTAAATCCCACCCAGCCAAAGATGAGAATAACGACACCGATTGAAACGAGGGGTAAGCTAGAGGCGGGAATGCGATGCGCTTTTCCTTGTGCATCAAAACGCCCAAGCCGAGCGCCGATCACTTGAATGCCTGCTAGGGTGACGCCCGCGCCAACCATATGCACGACCGACGAACCCGCGAAATCATGAAATTTTAATTGGGCCAACCATCCACCGCCCCAGACCCAATGGCCATAAACCGGATAAATGACTAAAGCGATTCCCAGCGTCACCAGAACGTATGCCATAAAACGACAACGTTCGGCAATTCCACCTGAAATAATGGTGGCTGCCGTATTACAAAAGGTCATTTGGAATAAGAAATAAGCCATGGTCGTCACACCGACCGCCGTGGTGGCTAGGTCGATGTTAGATAAAAAGAGGGTTGGTGTGCCGATAACTCCCCATCCACCAACCGAGACACTGGTGCCAAACATCAACGAATAGCCGATGATAAAAAAAGCAGCTGAAGAAATGCATAAATCAATGATGTTTTTCAATGCAACATTGATGGAATTTTTATATCGAACCGTTCCCGATTCGATCGCAGCAAAGCCTGCCTGCATGAGCAAAACCAGGCCAGAAGCCATAATTAGCCAGGCGAGCTTGGCGAGGTCTTCGGCGCCGGTGATTCCGGCCGCAAGGGCGTTTGCATCCATGAAGCGATATCTCCTTGCCGCACCGGACGTTGGCGCAGACCGAGGGGAGATGCTAGCGAACTACCGTCATGATCGTCAAGTCAGCCGTTTTTGTTTCTAAATAATACAATTAAAAGGATGATTTTGATAAATAATAACCTTAGGAAATAAGTTATAGGTCAGCAACAGCAAGCGGATAAGTACAGTGCTTATTTAAGTTGCAGCCAATGTATATTAAATAGACTAATCATGGCGTGGCTAGCGCATAGGATGAAGAAAAAATAAAAGGAAATTTTCGCGAGCTAAGCGTTTCGGCCTTACCCAATCGCGATCATGCGCTCAATCGGTATCCGAGCTCGTTCAATTAAAGCTGGATCCAATTTCAATTCCGGTGCACGATTGCGCATGCTCCAATACAACTTCTCAATCGTGTTACGACGCATGTGTGGGCAGGTGTTGCAGTGCGTGCACGATCCTTGTTGGGTCCCGCCTGAAGTCGCTGGTGCCATCAAGAAGGTTGCCAAAGGCGCAGCTTTTTCCATTTGATGAATAATGCCGGGTTCGGTGACGACGATATAGGTGCCCTTGGGTGAGCCATTTTTAACCGCGCCTAATAACTGACTGGTGCTACCAACCACATCGGCCAACGCGCGAATCGGCAGCGGACATTCCGGATGAACTAAGGTTAACGCTTCGGGATATTCTTGCTGCATATCAATCAACGCTTGTTGGCTGAAATTTTCGTGCACTTCGCAAGCGCCCTGCCACATCACTAATTCTCGGCCCGTTTCTTTACTCACCCAATCACCTAAAAATTGGTCCGGAGCAAAAATAATTGGCTGATCTTTTGGGATCGCATTGACCACCGCGCAAGCATTCGAGGAGGTCACACAATAATCGGAAATGGCTTTCACCGCCGCCGATGAATTGACGTAGGTGATCACCACATGCCCTGGGTGACGATTGATAAACGCCTGAAAACGATCAGCGGGGCACGAATCAGAAAGCGAACATCCGGCATCCAAATCGGGTAACAGTACTTGTTTGTGCGGATTCAAAATCTTAGCCGTTTCGGCCATGAAATGCACACCGCAAAACACGATCACATCCGCCGAAGTCGTCGCCGCTTGTCGTGCCAATTGCAAAGAGTCACCAATAAAATCGGCCAAATCCTGAATTTCATCCGATTGATAATAGTGCGCCAAAATCACCGCATTCATAGAACGCTTAAGCTCGCCACTGGCGGCAATAAATTCAGCGGGTGTCGTTGGAGTCGCGGCAGTGATCATGGTGGGGCGGAGCCTAGTGTGTACTGTTTGCAAGGAAACGACAGAAAGCGGTAGCCTTAGGCGCAGAAAACTCAGGGAAACGGCTGACATTCAGGGCGTCGAGCTTACGGCGTTGCGCGTTTGGGGTACCGTTTTAGCAAAGTCGTGGCTCGTTCCCGTAACTCATTATTGGTGTTCTTTGCTTGAATATCTTCGAGTACTTCACGTATTCCCGAAAAGCGGTTAGTTCCATGTACTAATCGGTCAGCATTTGGTGAGGCTTCTAAAATGGCAAATAGCAATTCGATTTCATCAGGCTTTATGTTATAAAAGTAAGACTGATCCTGTAAAAATTTGTTTTCATAAATCATGCGAATGGGATTATCGGCAGGTCTATCGGCTATTGCCGTTAAGACAGAGAGCGGTTCAGGTTTTTTACTGTTGTAGGAAAAACGCGGCGGTGGATCCCAATGTGGAGGAAGTTGATCAGGATAGTGTGCATCCAATAATTTAATGGCATCCGTTATATGACCGTGCTTAAAATTGTGTTCTATGTGCCAACGTCTCTGCTGTAGAGGTTGTGTCCAAAATAAACAAACAATCCAGAAACAACACACCAGAGAGCCTAATGCTATCAATGGTTTTAGTGATATTGGGTTTCCGGAAACAACGAACAGCCATTTGGTAGAACGGAATCCATACAAACTCAGCCAAGCGAGGCCTAAAGGGACCAGGGCTAGTAAACTCAGCACTTGGCCGGTAAATTTTGCATTAGCAAGTATGGCGTCAGCTCCATCTAAGCGTAATCCTCCCATAATCGCAAAGACGGGCTGTTCCCACAAATTGGATGCCATGAAGAGCACACCATCACCAAAAAATAGGACGATGATGGTAGCGGTGAGGTGATGCATGCCAAATAAGACATAGAGCACCCGTACCATAATAAATACACGCCAGAGTGCGACGAGAAGTAAACTGTAAATATTATAATGAGCAGCAGTCACTTGAGTGAAATAATTTTCATAGGGCACACCGTAGATCCAGGCCAGCGGAGCCGTTAACCAAAATAATCCAAGAAATACGATGAAGGGTTCTGGCACCCATGGCGCACCCTTTACCAATGGTTTTGACGCATCGCGTTCTGAAAAAACACCAAGTTGCCAACAAGTTATTCCGCTGAGTTGGAGTAGTAACCACAATAAGGTAGCTGCGCCTAAGGATGCCCCAGGAGCAATTAATAAATGCCACGGCTCGGCAATTAAGTATTCCGCATCATATTCACGTGCGAGCCCTGCGCTAAAGGTCAGCAGTAGACCGACGGCCCACAAATAGGGTGTAGCTGCTAATCGCCGTATGGCGATTTTGTTGCCGACTAAGAACAACGCCAACGTCATCAATGAACCGCGCGTTTGTACAGTTGGTTTTTTGTCTGGTATTTCGGGCTTGTTTTCTGTAATCATTCGTTTACTTACTATTGATATGGAACATTTCAACCTCGTTGCTGGCTGGATTGGTATTCTGTGTGGCATGATTAGCGGCGCTGTCCATGGGCTGTGGTTTCACCGTGTAGACTGGTTGGGTGGTTATGTGGCGTGGCCGCGGCGATTAACTCGCTTAGGACACATCAGCTTTTTTGGTTTAGCGTTTATTAACCTTGCCTTTGCCTGGTCATTGCCACCTGGAGCACTGGCGAGCAAAGCCGGTTGTTATGCTGCCTGGGCCTTAGTGATTGGTGCGCTGACCATGCCGCTGTGCTGTTACTTAACAGCGTTTGTCCCCGTATGCCGCCATTTGTTTTGTGTACCGGTAGTGAGTTTGGTGAGTGGTGTCGCAGTATTTATTCCTGCCTTACTATCATTGGGAACAAACAAGGGACCTATACCGTGAAAATTGCCTTTATAGCGATGAGTGGCGTGCGAGTTATTGATGCGGAATTATTACGCATCGGACTGACGTTACCGGGATTTGTTGAACGCGGTAATGTCATCGCATCATTACCGAGTTTAGGTTTGTTAACGCTTGCTGGAATGACACCTCCGTGGCACGAGGTTAGTTATCATGAAGTCGCCGATATTCGAAATGAACCGCATGTGCCTGTGTTTGCAGATGTTATTGCCATATCGACATTCAGTGCGCAAGTGCGCGAAGCTTACGAATTAGCCGATCGCTATCGTGCGCTGGGGATACGTGTGGTCATCGGTGGGCCACATGTGAGTGTATTACCAGACGAAGCGGGCGCACATGTGGATGCGGTTATTATTGGTGAAGGCGAAATAGTCTGGCCGCAAGTGTTAGCGGATGCAGAGGCAAATAATTTACAGCCTCAGTATGGCCAACGTGGTGTGGCATTTGATTTAGCGCACGCACCTTTGCCGCGCGTCGAATTATTAGATGTATCACGTTATAATCGTATCACCGTGCAAACCGCACGTGGCTGTCCGCATCGCTGTGAGTTTTGCGCTTCCACGCCGATGATGACGCCTGGGTATCGGCAAAAAACGGCAGATAAAGTATTAGCTGAATTAGACCGCATCCGTGCGATTTGGCCGCATCCCTTTATTGAATTTGCCGACGATAACACCTTTGTGAATCGGACATATTGGAAAAATTTATTACCTGAAATAAGTAAGCGTAAATTACGTTGGTTTACGGAAACAGATATAAGCGTTGCGGACGACGCTGAATTATTGGCCCGTATGCGTGATGCTGGTTGTGCCCAAGTGTTAATTGGCCTGGAAAGTCCAACGTTTGAAGCCTTACACGGCATCGATGCTCATGGCTGGAAGAGTAAGCGTTTTGATTTTTATTTAACTGCGATACAGAGAATTCAAAGTTTTGGTATGAGCGTGAACGGCTGTTTTATTTTAGGATTGGATGCGCATGACCAGAGCGTCTTTAATGCGGTGGACACATTTGTGCGCGAATCAGATCTAACCGAGGTACAAGTCACGGTGCAAACCGCCTTCCCAGGGACCAAGCTCTATGATCGTCTTTTACAAACTAACCGACTCATTGAGCCAACCAATTGGAATTTATGCACCTTATTTGACGTCAATTATCACCCAGCAAAAATGACAGCGACAGAATTACGTGATGGTTTCCGTGGGTTGGTCAGCATTCTTTATTCACAGGAGCGAACCGATCAGCGCCGTCGTCGTTTCAAGGAATTGCGGCGGGTCCGACGGGTGGCGTAGGTTCTAGCTGTGTGTATGAGATATCATCGGACGTCCCATTTATGCCATCGGGGCCGATTGACCAGACGGAAAGGCCAATAATCGGATATTTCATGTAATCATAGTCAATTCTCAGCAGATTTCCCCAGGCGTCTATGAGTTGAAAATTAGGTTTGACAAACTTTTTATGAATGGTTGGTTTCACCATTTGCAGAAAACCGAGATAATTAGTTTTCAGTAAAGCGGGAGAAAAGCCGCCATCAGTAGTTTCACTATTTTTTTCAGCCGGTCTTCCGTCAATAAATCCGTCGTTGTTGAGATCCCATAAGTAATTTTTTTTAAATTTTGCAGTTGGATCATTGGGTGTTGACTCTTCCCATGTCCAGGTCTTTAAATGATAAGTCAGAATAGCTGTGCCAACGGCGTTTATCAGAGATTGAGTGGCATTATTAGAGGAAAATTTTGGTCTATTGGACTTAGGGAACGGAGAGAGTAGAAATCCAACTAATAAAATTAACACAACAATAAACAATATTCTTATCATCGAGCTGCGAATAGATTTTGACCGAGTTTCTGAAATAGCGAAAAATAGTTACTGCTTGTTGTCAAGCTAGCGATAATTCAACTCCTTATTGACGTCTCTACCGCCGATGCTGTTCCTGCGCCTGATTCCACGCGATGCAGTCGGCATATTTAACGCCTGTGCCGCCGAAAATATCTAAGGCGCTGCCATAGGTTAGATCAACGCGGCCTTTGCTTAAGCGGTCGACTAATAATAAATCGGTGATGGTGCGGCCACCGCCAGCGTACACGCAGGGGATGGGGGACCATTGGCCGAGGGCAGTGACTAATTCTTCGTCGATGCCGTTGCACAGGCCCTCAACGTCGGCGGCGTGAATTAAAAATTCACTACAGGAATTGGCGAGGTCATTAATGGTGGCTTCACTCAGGGCAAATTCCGTAACGGTTTGCCAGCGGTTAATGGCCACCATCCAACCATTTGTGCGGCGGCGACAACTGAGGTCGATGACGATACGTTCTTTGCCAATCGATTTAACTAAGGCAGCGAGTCGCTCAGGAGCAAATATGCCATCGGGAAATAACCAAGTGGTGACGATGACCTTGCTTGCCCAGGCGTCCAACCACTCTTGTGCATTATCAATGGTAATGCCGCCACCGATGTGCAATCCATCTGGCCACGCAGCGAGGGCGGCTTTAGCCACGGCATGATTCCCTGGCCCTAATTTAATGACGTGGCCACCATGAGCGTGGTCATCACGATAACGCTCAGCAAAATGCGACGCCGGTTGATCGGCGACGAAATTTGTTCGTAGTCCCGCACCAGAATCGTTCAGGCTTCCGCCAACGATCTGCTTTACTTTGCCGTCATGTAAGTCGATGCAGGGTTTAAAGAGAGTCATTTGGATTGCCCCAGTCCGGAAGTCCAGAAGTCCGGAAGTCCGGAAGTCTGGTGTTGCATGGATCGCATAAGAAATTTTGTGCTTAAAATAGTTTGAGACAATTCAATATTAGACCAAATGGGACCAATGCAAACGTAGGAAATTAAAGACTTCCGGACTTCCGGACTTCCGGACTTCCGGACCGGTAATTCATTCTCCAAGATACGCCTCCCGCACCTTCGGATCATTGAGCAAATTACTGGCGAGATCATGGGCAACGATTTTCCCGGTTTCCAAGACGTAGCCGCGATGGGCTAGCTGGAGTGCGAGGTGGGCGTTTTGCTCAACTAGCAGGACCGACAATCCTTCCTGATTAAGCGTGCGAATGGTGTCGAATATTTTAAGTGTCAGCAGGGGGGCGACACCCATTGATGGTTCGTCCATCAGCAACATTTTTGGTTTCGACATCAGCGCGCGGCCAATGGCCAGCATTTGTTGTTCGCCGCCGGATAAGGTGCCACCGGTTTGATGGCGACGATCACTTAATACGGGGAATAAACTAAACGCGTGCTCAATGCCGTCGGAAATTTCTCGCGGGTCGTGACGAGTAAAAGCACCAAGACGTAAATTTTCCACCACGGTTAAACGAGGGAATATCAGTCGTCCTTCCGGTACCTGGGCTAATCCTCGTTCAACAATTCGATGCGCTGGTATCAGGGGGATTGCTTCGTTTGCAAAAGTAATTTCACCGCCAGATATTTTTTGAATGCCCGAAATGCATCGCAGAGTGGTCGTTTTTCCGGCGCCGTTGCTACCAATCAAACAAACAATTTCTCCGCGACCGACGGTTAAAGATACGTCTTTCAACACGTTAATGGCGCCGTACGCCGATGATACATTGGTCAGTGTCAGCAGGTTTTCTTTATTGGGTGCAGTGACGACACTTTTAATCGTCGTTTGATTTGTTTCCGTCATCCCGCCTCCTTACCTAAATAGGCTTCAATGACGGCTGGGTGTGCGCGAATTTCGGCGGGCGTGCCTTCGGCAATTTTATTGCCGTAATGCAATACCACGACGCGGTCACTAATACCCATGACCACTTTCATGTCATGTTCGATTAATAACACCGTGACACCTAAGTCACGAATGCGGCGAATCAGCGTCATGAGCGAGGCTGATTCCGTTGGATTCAGCCCTGCGGCTGGCTCATCGAGTAATAATAACGACGGCTGCGATGCTAAGGCACGGGCAATTTCTAAACGGCGTTGATGACCATACGGTAAACCACCGGCGCTGACGTCAGCGACCTCGCTTAAATCGACAAAGGCTAATAACTCATTTGCCCTAGCGCAGGCGGCGCGGTCTTCGCGAAAATGTGCCGGTAAACGAAACGCGCCATCCCAAGCGCGAGTGGATAATTTTGGTTCCATGCCCACTAATACATTATCACGGACACTGAGTTCGCGGAATAAACGAATATTTTGAAACGTCCGGGCTACCCCAGCGCGAGTGACTAAATCAGGTGAACAGCGCGAAGTACGCCATGCATTCCATGCACCACCAGCACCGACGACAGCACCCAATAGGGCGGGAATCATCGTCCACCATGACGGAGCTAATAGGCTACTGGCATCGCTCAACGCCTGGCCCCAGGGAAACGGCGTCGTAACGGCATGGGTATTAATCGTGGCGTTCCAGAGGGCATTGGCGTGCAACGCTAAGGTGACGGCTATTGCGGTAACCACACCTGACACGGCCCACGATAATTTATCACGTAACGTGGCCGACTTTTCGATGACGGCGGCATTAATGAATACCTGACCAGTCGTTGGTGGGTAAATACCAGTGATGGTATTAAATAATGAAGTCTTCCCTGCTCCGTTAGGGCCAATCACGGCCAAAATCTCGCCTTTTTCGACGCCAAAACTGACCTCGTTGACCGCAGTTAATCCACCGAAGCGTAACGTAACTTGTTTTAATTCGAGGACGTTCATGACACCGTGCCAATAGTTACGGGTTTAGCTTTTATGGGATCAACATCTTGTGCTGGAATAATGCCCTGTGGCCGCAGGCGCATCATCAAAATTAACGCCAAACCAAAAATCATAAATTTCCAGTTACTAGGTGTGGCTAAAACATTGTTCCCGGTCAATTCATTTCGCGTCATCCATTCCGTGAGATTGACTAAAATAATGGAATTAAATCCGACCATGATGAGCGCGCCTAAAATCACTCCCTTCACGTTACCCATTCCGCCAACAATCACGATGCATAAAATAACCACCGATTGCTGAAAATCATAAAACGACGGTTCAATACTCGTGCCGTTTAAGCTGGCAAACATGGCGCCGCCGAAGGCACAAAGGCCAGAACCAATCGCGAAGGCAATTAACTTGGTTCGTGCAGGAGAAATCCCCATGGAGCGGGCGGCTAATTCATCATCTCGCACGGCAATCCATTGCCGCCCTAAACGTGATTTGCGCATATTCTGGCACAGTAAAATAGCGGCCAACAACAGCGCGAGGTACAGATAATAGGTTGGTTTATAGGCGCTGATTGAATGCGTGATAAAAGGGATTTCCGGCGCGGCCACCGGATTTAACCCTTGCGTGCCTTTGGTAATGGCATCCATGTTTTTTAACACATCGGTAATGATTTCACCAAAGCCCAAGGTGACGATAGCTAAATAATCGCCGCGTAAGCGCATGGCCGGTAGTGCTAATATCGTGCCAGCGAGTGCTCCTACCAATAGCGCAACACCTAATCCAGGCCAGAAACCAATTTGGAACGGATAAATGGGCACCGTACAAATGGCAAACGTATAAGCGCCAATCGCCATAAAGGCAGCCGCCCCGAGATTGAGTAAACCAGTAAACCCAGCGACAATATTTAAACCTAATCCAACAATGGCAAAAACCATAATTGCCGGCACTAATGACGCAAACCTCATTGAAGTCGGTAAATAATCATCAACCACGGGCAGAATGAATGCCAGGAAGCAAAGACATACAGCAGGATTAACCACAGAGGACACAGAGCGCACAGAGGTCTCTTATGAGGGTAAAGGTGAGTTGGTGAATCGTTTGATGCCAGAAGTCAGAATACGTTGGTTGAAATTAATAAGTAATCCGGTCGAAATTCCAGATAGCTTCATGTATGAGAGTATTTGTGCATGGTGAATGTTGGTAAGTTGATCGACTGTTTTTAGCTCGCAGATGACACGATTTTCGACAACCACATCTAATCGATATCCATAGTTTAATGTTACACCTTTATAAATAACAGGTAATGACCGCTGTTGCTCTATATGCAGGCCCAATGTAATCAATTCATGGCACAAACAGGCTTCATAGGCTGACTCCAACAAGCCAGGCCCTAATTGGCGATGCACCTCAATCGCTGCTCCAATAATGAGACCCGTAAGACGGTTACTCTCGGTGTGCTCTGTGCCCTCTGTGGTTATTTCCTTCTTCATATCAGCTCAAACTTTCTCTCGCACACGAGAGCCAAGAATGCCGGTTGGCCGGAAAACCAGAACTAAAATCAACAGAGCAAAAACTACGGTATTGCTCCATTGCCCACCATTGGGCACCCAGCCTTCCATGACGGCTCGCACTAAACCAATGAGGATCGCGCCCAATACGGCACCAGGCAAATTCCCGATACCGCCTAATACCGCCGCCGTGAACGCATCCATGCCGTTGCGGTAGCCCATCTGAAAATGAATGGAACCCGTGTAGAGCGCCGTGATGACGCTGGCCACACCGGCTAAAGCACCGCCAATAATAAAGGTTAAGCCGATGACCCGATCGACATTAATGCCCATCAATTTTGCCGCAGTTGGATTTTGCGCGACCGCGCGCATGGCCGTGCCCATGCGCGTGCGACTAATAAATAACGTCAACCCAATCATCAGGGGAATGGTTACCGCAGCGACCATCACATCGCGTGGGGTTAATAAGACGGCAGATTGTTCGCCTAGTAAATTACTCCAGCCGAATAAATCAGGAAATGATTTTGCCGAGGCAGCGGAATTACCTCCGCCAAAAACGTCCATGGGCAAACCGCCCCAAAACATGCCAATATTGATGAAGACAAACGATACGCCGATAGCTGATACCAGTGCGGTTAATTTAGGCGCTTCGCGAATCGGCTTGTAGGCTAATTTTTCTACCGACCAGTTTAACCCAGCGGTAAAAAACGGAACGGTTAAAAACAATAACGGTAATGCGATCCACGGTGATAATTGATCACCACCACAGAGGCCAACAATGGTTAACGCCAGAAAGCAGCCCAGCATCATGACATCACCATGGGCAAAATTGATCAACTCAATAATGCCATACACCATGGTATAACCGAGCGCGATTAGCGCGATGATCAAGCCATTTGCCAGACCCGTTATCAGTAATTGGATAATCAGTTCAGTGTTGGTCATGACCAAATCAGCGGGAGAACTTTATTGATAAAATGGCAAAGAAAAGGGCGGCAAAAAGAGCACCAAACATGGGAGAAGGAGAGAACTAAAGTTCACTGTCCCAAGAGCTTAACAAAAGAAAACGCTTCATTCACCACCGTATTGCCACTCATCAACGCCAAGGTGGTATCGCCATTGTCGTCAAATGACCATTTGCCCAAAGCACCGTCATAATGTTTTGTTTCGCGTAGCGCTTGCAAAATTGCGGCGCGATCTTTTTTGCCCGCGCGCACCATAGCATCCAGTGCGACTTTGGCGCATTCATAAGCGTAGATGGCATAGCCTTCGGGTTCAATTTTATACACGGTGCGATAGGCATCGACGAACGCTTTGCCTTTGCCAGTTTGTTGTTCTGGTGGGATACCGCCGAAGGTGATGAATACGCGATTTTCTAATGCGGCATTGCCCGCAGCATTGATCAGCGCCGAATTATAGAAGGCATCCGGACCCATGAGTTTTGCGGTTAATCCACCGCTCTGCATATCTTTCGCCAATTGTCCGGCTCCGGTTTCGGTGGTTCCACCGAAATAGACTAAATCAGGACGAGCCAAGCGTAATTTATTAATGAGCGATTTATAGTTGCCCGATTTGCCATCGATGCCTTCAGTGCCGACCACCGTTAAGCCCAATTTTTCCGCGCTTTGCTGAAACATTTTCGCAATGCCTTGACCATACAATTCACGATCGTGTAAGACGAATACTCGTTTCGTGCCTAATTCTTTTGCCCAGGCGGCACCAACGGCACCTTGAATATCATCAGCGGGCACGACGCGGAAATAATTAATGCTACCACTGGGACGATAAACGGCCGGCTCATTCGCCTCACCAACATTGGGTTTGGTTAATCCCGGCCAGGTATTCGCTGGCGATATCATTGCTATGCCAGCTTGATTTAATTTCGGCATCGCAATTTTTGCCGCGCCTGAATTATACGTTCCGATATACACCATGACGTCGGGATTGCGGATCGCTTTATCTGCGTTGGCAGCTTCGACTGCGGGATCCCAGGCTCCACGTTCGGGGGAAGCGTCATCCCAATCTTCGTAAGTCAGAGAATATTTTGTCCCGCCAACGGTTATTGTTCTTTCGTGTTCATCTAATGCCATTTTGATGCCATTGACCATGGAGGTCGTCTGTGCATTCGCACTGCCGGTGCGCGGCAAGCTACTGACGATGGTGATGGTGTCGGCGGCGATCAGCGCGGATCCCCAAATCGATCCAAGGGCAGCCCCCATTAATAATAAGTGCATCGTACTGGTCATCCATGATCGCATAACGTTACCCCCCAAGCGGTTGGCAGCAGGGTAGAAACACTGTGCAGGGGGCAAGAAGGGGTTCGCGCAGCAGATCGGCGAGCGGTTAGCATTAGCCATACACCCGCTCACCACAACAGCGCCCTCCTCCGCTTTTCACTTGGTCCGGACTACCCGCTTTGCAGCATCCGACCTCCCTTTTACCAGACGTGGGTAACGCCCCGTCATCACGGAGCTTCCCATGATTCGTTTGCCCCTTGTTGCCGCCCTGTGCGCGGTTTGTTGTGCGCCACTGTTTGCTGAAGAAAAAGCACCTGCCACGACGACTCCGGTGGTTGCTGCTGGCGCATCCGCTGGTTGGACCAGTGATCAAAAGGCGAGCTATTTAATTGGTGTGCAAATGGCCAAACGCTTAAAGCCTTTTGCCGCAGATTTAGACTCAGCAAAAATTATCCAAGCGATTCAAGATGTCTTCGCCGGAAAAGAATCCGCCGTCCCCGCCAGCGAAGAACAAGCCGTTATGCAAACCTTCCAAGAAGGCATGCAAGCCAAAGAAGCCAAGCGCGGCGAATCACGCAAAAGTGACAACGTTAAATGGCTGGCTGACAATGGCAAAAAAGAAGGCATCAAAACCACCGCCAGCGGTTTACAATACCAAGTCATGAATGCTGGAGGAGGCAAACAAGCCGCCATGGGCACCACGGTGACTGTCCATTATACCGGCACCTTGCTGGACGGTACCAAGTTCGATTCATCAGTTGACCGCGGCGAACCAGCCGATTTCCCACTGAATCCAGGCGGCCTCATCCAAGGCTGGTTAGAAGCCATCCCCATGATGAAGGAAGGCGATAAATGGAAATTATTTATTCCTTCCGACCTCGCCTACGGTGAACAAGGTAATCAAGGCATCCCACCAAATTCATTGCTGATCTTTGAAGTCGAACTCATCAAAGTCGGCGGCGGCGCACCAGCTCCAGCTGATGCTGGTGGCATTCAGTTAAAATAAAATATTAGGGTTATTGGTGATAAGAAACGAGGTCGGGCTTTTGCTCGGCCTCTTTTTTTTGCACCGTGACACGGGCGGCCCGCCCGTGATGGATTCTGTATCATCGTCTTATGTAACGTATTCGGAATGAGTAAAATCAGCAGTTAAACTCGTATCGACAACGTGCATTGAGACACTGAAAATTAAATAGCACAAAATAAAAATCATTTCCTTGTTTTAGTATTCTCACCGTCATAGAACCCCCGAAC
>SYDV01000407.1 GCA_005801395.1 Planctomycetia bacterium
TCGGACATCGGACATCGGACGTTATCTTAATCCGGCCATATCCCGCACCTTCGCGTGCACGGCTTCGATGACGTCCTGCGGGGTGCTGGTGCCGGCAGTGATGCCAACATGTTTTTTCCCGGCAAACCACAACGTGTCGAGATTCTCTGGGCCTTCGATGTGGTGGGCCTCAATGCCACGATCACTGATCAGTTCCTGCAGCTTACGCGTATTCGCGCTGTTCATGCCCCCGATGACAATGCCTAGATCAATGTCTTCGGACAATAAAATGCCAATGGCTTGCTGACGCTCTTTTACCGGTTGGCAAATAGTATCACAAAAGCGCACGTCTTCTACCCACGGCTGGGCGCGAATCGCCGTTACTAAACGGCTTACCATTTCAGGGCGATTAGTGGTTTGGCTGACAATACCAATACGTGCATGTCCCTGTAATTGTTTGATATCTTCTTCATCGTGGACAACAGCGGCAGCACGCAGATTACCAACCACCCCACGCACTTCGACGTGACTGGCTTCGCCAATCACCACCGGAAAATAACCCTCGCGTTCGAGAAAGCGCGCCAACTTATGCAGACGAATCACCAAGGGGCAGGTCGCATCGAAGACGGTAAAACCCTTTTGCCTTAACATTTCCTTCGTCGCATCGCTAGCGCCATGAGCTGTAATCATAACTGCTTCGGTGGTGATGTTGTCAATTTGATCACGCTCAACGATGCGCACACCGTTGGCTTTTAATCGTTCGGTGGTTTGCGGATTATGCACTAATTGCCCGACAATGGTCAGACGATCTTTGAACGCCGGATCCAACGCCATGTCGATGGCGTCCTGAACCCCGAAGCAGGTGCCCATCGCCTGGGCCAACGTAATTTTCATGGCTACTACTGTGTACCGTGTTGCGACGATGAGAAGATGAAGAGCGCTGTGACCACGACGAACGAATGCTCTGCTCGTTGGATGAAAAAAAAACCACCGATGTTTTGCATCGGTGGTTTGAAAAGAGCCTCCGCTTATGCCGTATCTAGCAAGCTTCCCTGAACCTATAGTTCAGGTGGGAGCCTCCCTTTTCAGGCATGGCCTGTCTGGGCGTTGGCTCCCTAGGGGGGTGAAAGGCCAGGGGATTGCGGCCGGACCTCGAACACAGCAGGGGCGGGTGCATATATAAAGCGCCTCCGCCCACTAGCTACGGGGAGATAAAGGGGAGTTGCACACGCGTGTGCAACTAGCTTGTTACCGTACGGAGTTCGTAATTTTTGGCTTGCCTTACTAGTTATTTGCCACCGATCAAAACACACCATTTGAGACATGGATCTTTTTATAAATTCAGCTCGCCAACGCTACCCGTTTGCGGTCTGCTGTTCATTTTGCACCACTGCTAACACCGCCGCGCCGTAACGCGCGGCTTTACGTTCGCCAATGCCTTTGATGGCAATCAGCGCCGTTACCGTCTTTGGCTTAGCGCTAGCGATCGCTTGCAGTGTGCTGTCATGAAATACCACATAAGGCGGAACACCGGCTGCCGCCGCGACTTGTTTGCGCATCATGCGCAAACGTTCGAACAACGATTGGTCACTTGGTGCCAATGGTGGTTCCGCTGACGCGGCGGACTTCGTCGAGGTTGATGTTTTTGCTTTTCGTTCGCTGCGGGTGGGACGATCTGCGACTTGCCCTAAACGCACACTACCTTCACCACGACATAAGGCTTTGCCGGATTCGGTATGAATTAAAAATGAATACACACCATCTTCACGCAGCTCTAAAAATCCTTGCACAATTAATTGATCTAACCACGAACGTACAGCCGCTTCGCTGACATCTTGCATGATGCCGAATACTTTCAGGCGATCGTGTCCCGCGCGTTCGCTCTTATCGCTACGACGACCAAGCAAAACATCCACGCATTGTCCTGCGCCAAATCGTCCTTCGAGTCGCCACGCTGCGGAAATGATTTTTTGCGCCGTAGTTAATGCTTCATCCGCTGGCAATTCTTTGGTTTCACCCAAACAAATGTCGCACGCACCGCAATTTACTTCGGAATTAACTTCGCTTTTTGCGTTTGAATCTTCCGACGGAGCAGGATATGGCTGGCCAAAATGTTCTGTTAATAAACGGTGACGACAAACCGGCGCGACGACATAGCGACCGATTTCACGTAGTTGACGATCAAGAACACGTTCGCGTTCTGGCGACAACGGGCCATCCCGCATAGCTAAACGACGATGGGTGACCAAATCACCCGCGCTAAATAACAAAACGCAGTCAGCAGGTAAACCATCACGTCCAGCGCGACCGGCTTCTTGCTGATAATGCTCTATCGATTTTGGCGTGTTCGCATGCACGACATAACGCACATTTGAACGATCAATGCCCATACCAAATGCAATGGTGGCTACCACCACGTCTAATCGTTCATTAACGAAATTACTTTGCACCTTTCCCCGAATTTCCGCCGCCAACCCCGCATGATAGGCGGCTGCTTGCACGCCTGCTTTTTTCAAGGTCGTAGTTAATTGTTCCACTTCGCGCCGCGTCTGAGCATACACAATGCCACCTTCGCCAGCGTGGCGTTGAATAACTTCCAACGCTTGCTTTGCTCCCTGATTTCGCGGAATCGCGCGATAGATTAAATTCGCCCGATCAACATGACCAATAAACCGATCGACTGAACGCAGACCTAATTGTTTACAAATATCGTCCTGTACTTGCGGCGTGGCCGTGGCGGTCAGAGCCATGCGCGGGACATTGGGCAAACGATCAAATATCTGACGTAATTGGCGGTATTCAGGGCGAAAATCGTGACCCCAATGCGAAACGCAGTGGGCCTCATCCACGGCAATTAGCGCGAGATTATCCAAACGCGTGACCCAATCACCGGCCATTACTCGTTCTGGACTAGCATAAATAATATCGACTTCACCCTGCACCATCGATTGCCAAGAAGAACGACGCGTTTCCTCATCCAAATTAGAATGCAAAGCAACCGCGATAAGGCCCGCCTCTTGAGCGGCTGAGACTTGGTCATCCATCAATGCAATTAATGGTGACACCACCAAGACCATGCCAGCACCGCACGCGGCGGGAATTTGATAACATAAACTTTTGCCACCACCGGTGGGCAACACCACCAGACAATCGCGCTTATTTAATGCCGAATTGACCGCGTCCCCCTGCAAAGGACGGAAAGCTTCATAACCAAAATAACGCCGCAGTGCTGCTGTCGGAGTTAATCGTTCACGTACCGTGGTACCACGGCGTAATTCTTCTAATGATCGAACAGGAGTCAGGCCGCTAACATCTGGCAGCGCCTCATCACTGTCCCATTCCTCATCCGGCATGCTCAGGTCCATTCATTTGTGCCAACAAGGCGAGAGCGGCGGCGGCTTCCGCACGACGACGACTCGTACCATCACCGCTACCAGTGGTGCCAGCAATGGTGACTTGGGCGCGAAACAACGGTTCGTGATCAGTGCCGCCAACGCGATCACTGGTATAATTCGGTAATTGTTTGTGATGCTCTAAACACCACACCTGTAATGCCATGCGTGCGTCTTCGTCGACCTGCATCGGATCCTCAACGAAACCTTGCAGCAGTCGGGCAACAGCGACGCGCACCGCCTCCCATCCACCATCCATAAATATGGCCGCTAAAATTGCCTCAGCAAAATTGGCCTTAACGGAATCTGGCCACGGCTTGGACATCTGCTGGCCAACCAAACAGTGATCGGGCAATACCGTCACCTCAATAGCACGCGCTAACGTGGCTCGACTGACCAAGCGCGATTTAAGTCGTGACAACGGACCTTCATCGGCATTCGGAAAACGTTCACACAGCATTTGGCACAAGGCGGCGCCGAGCAAAGCGTCGCCTAAAAATTCCAAACGCTCATTCGCTTCACGGCGTTTCTCCGCAGGCGTAGCTTGCGCTCCCAATCGACTGGTATGCGTACAAGCCTGGGTCAAGAGTGCTGCATTGATAAATCTATGGCCAAGCACGGTTGCGACAGCGTCGATGCGTGCGGTGGATGCGTCAGGGGTTTCGCTCATGCGTGAGTGGAAAATAGGGAAAGCGCTCGCATAAGGAAGCCCATGGCCGCACCAACCTTTCTCCAACTATGTCGTTTCTGCCAACATGAGTTTCGCGCTCCCGTCGCATGGCTCGGCCGCACCGCATCATGCCCACACTGCCGACGACAAATTACCCTCAGCGAAAGTGCTGATGGCAAGGTCGATAAACTCGTCGGTCAAACCTTAGGCGGCTGTCGACTAGTGCGACGATTGGGTGCCGGCGCCATTGGAGTGGTGTACGAAGCGGAGCAAACCAACGTACAGCGCAAAGTCGCCGTAAAGATGCTTACCAGTAGAGCCGCAGCCGACGATAAAGTCATCCAACGCTTTGATCGTGAAGCGCGCTTGTGCGCCGCTATTCAACATCCGCATGTTGTGGCCGTGTATAATTGCGGCTTTGAACGCGGAGTTCATTATTTAGTCATGGAATTTGTCGACGGCTACACGTTATCAACGTTGGTCGAGGAAGCGAAACAAGTACCATGGGAAGAAGCGGCACGTATTATTTTACAAGTCGCACGCGGACTCGAACATGCACATCAACGCGGCATTATTCATCGCGATATTAAACCCGCGAATATTTTAGTCACCCGCGAAGGCATCGCGAAATTAGCCGACCTTGGTTTAGCCAAACAATTAGAAGACGAACGCTCCATCACTGACGATGGCCCCAATGGCCTCACTATGCAGGGCATCGCTTTAGGATCACCCGCTTACATGCCACCTGAACAAATTCGTAGCGCGCGCGATGTCACGCCATCTTGCGACCTCTATTCGTTGGGCGCCTCTTTTTATCAATTAATTACCGGCCTGTTGCCGTTTGATGGCCGCACCGCTCCCGAGGTGATGACCAAAGTATTACGTGAAAAACCACGGCCTATTTTAGAAATCGCACCCAATACTCCACCTGCTGTGGTCGCTTTTATTAATCGCACCTTAGAAAAAGAAGTGGAAGGGCGACCGGCAAATGCTGGGCAATTCATCGTCGAATTAGAAGATGTTATTGCCCAACCACAGGTCGTCGCTGCGCAGGCAAATAAAAAACCACAAACCAACAAAACGACGAATCGAGCAAATCCACAACCGCGTTCCCGTAACAGCACAGGCTCGTCCCAAACAACCAAAAAATCATCCGTTGGATTATGGATCATTATCGCATGCCTGGTAATAGCTGCCGCAGGTGTCATCACCTGGCGCTTATTAACTACCACGACCGGATAATTGGCAAAACCATACGACGAATCAATGTTATCCTTGCGTAAACGATCGGACTTTCCTATGCCGCCAATCCAACACGCGAAATCATTTACAAAAAATTTGGCGAATACCCTGCTCTCGCGTGGCGGACAAACAGTCATGCGCGTTCCGATTTATCCCGTTAATTTAGTTTTTGAAACTATTCCCGGTTGGTTTAGTGCGGATGACGCCTTAGGGCTGTGGACGGCCGCCACCTTAGCAAATGGAGATTTTTTAGAAATTGGACACTACTGTGGGCGTAGCACCTCCCTGATCTGTCAGCGCATTCAGCTGCTTGGAGGAGTTAATCGTTTTGTCAGTTATGATTTATCTCATCTCAGTCAGGATGAACTCCAACGCCATTTTTCCGCATTACATCCGACCGGCACCACGACGTTACCACCTGATTTAATTGCGCTGTATGCCGCTGGGCGCACGACCACCGATGTCGCTCGTGCCCACCTGATACAGCATGGTCTTGCTGATTATGTCACGCTCATTGGTGGCGATTTTCGCGAGGACACCAGTACGTACGATTTTATTTTTTGTGCTGCCGCCCACCATGCCGATGAAATTGCGGCGAATATTCCACATTGCCAACGCTTATTACGTCCCACTGGTATTCTCGCGGTGCACGATGTGACGGCGCCATTGATTGCCGCCTATCAGCAATACGGATTCACTTTGTGCGTGACGATTGGAACCGTTGGTGTTTTCCGTGTCTCTGCCAAAAACCGTGCCCCATAATCCGCCAATTGATCTGGAGTTCGAACACTCGATGGTGAAACCATCAAGGAAATCCTCATGCGACTCAGCGCTCCCGACTGGTGTTTTTATCGTGCGACGGTTGATCCATCAACTTATTATCGTGGGTTACGCGATCTTGGTTTTACCGCGGTTGAAATGGTCGATCCCCATCGTTGGGCCGCAGCACGTGCCGCCGGATTAAAAATACTGAATATGAGTGGCCCTGGAAAAACCGTTGGGCTAAATCGTTTGGGTTTACACGCTGAATTATTACCCGCCATTCGCCAGGAAATTGCTACCGCCGCGGCCGCTAACATTCCCCAGGTTATTCTCTTTAGCGGAAATCGCGATGGGCAAGAAAATCAGATTGGCCGAGCCAATGTCGTTACCGCATTAAAACAACTCGCTGGTGACGCCGAACGCGCAGGCGTCACGCTTATTTTTGAAATGTTTAATGATCAAGATCACCCAGATTACCAAGCTGATCATTCCGCGTATGGTTTTGATCTGGTCAAGGCAGTTGGCTCATCGCACGTCAAAGTGCTGTACGATATTTATCATATGTCGCGCATGAACGAAAATGTCATCGCAGATATTACGAAGAATTTACCGCTCATCGCGCATCTCCACACCGCCGAAAAACCTCGTCGCAGTATTCCACAACGGAATGGTGCAATTTCCTATGGCACCATCGTGCCTGCCGTGATGGCGGCTGGCTACCAAGGTTTCTGGGGTTTAGAATTTGTCGTGCAAGGTGATGTCATGACGGAATTACGCACTGCGGTGGCAACGTTTCAATAACACATCAACGCAGTTAATTTAACGCGTTATGTCACGCTGCCGGCTAGTACGCAGCACCAACATCAACCCACCCAGTAATATGAGCCATGACGCTACGCCGCTACCCAGGCCGCAACCACCACCGCCGCCGCCGCCGCCGTCGCTGCTAGTCGAACCACCACCAGCAATTTCCGTCTTTACGGTGGTACTCGCGGTTTTACCTCCATCGCTCACTTCGATGGTGGTATCACCCGCACTGCTTGGTGCCGTAAATTCACCTGTTGTTGGATTAATAACACCTGGCCCCGTCACAATCCGCCACTGTGGGGCGGTGGTCGCCATCGCTAAACCAAATTGATCAAATCCATTCACCGTGAACGTTTGCTTTGCATCAACGACGAGCGTCGGAGTGAGTGGAGTAATTTGCAGCGTCGTCAGCACACTCGCCTTCGGCATGACGCCGACAAAGACTGGCGCCTTAGCATAAAATATTTCCTTGCTCGTACTAATTAAATCACCATTTGTATCAATACTAAATATCTTCACCAAATTCACATCGCGACTCGCCACCAAGAGGGTTTTTCCCGTTGGATCAACTGTAAAATCGCGCGGATGTGCCAGCTTCCTGTTAGCGGTATCTTTATTGTGCCCCCATAACGTTAATTCCCCCGTACTTTGAGAAATACTATAGGTCACCATGCTGCTATTTTCTGTATCTGGTGTGGTAATATTCACATCTCGATTTGATCCATAAAGCCTCTTATTATCTGGTGACACCATGACATGGGCTGCCGTATACACCCTCTTAGGGGGAGTGCCCTCAAAAGGTACTACGCCACTAGGCAATGTACTATAAGTCAGAGGAGCAGTCATTCCACCTGTGGCCGGATTGTGAACATACCTAGTCATAGTGGAATTAAGTTCATTGATCACATAAGCATATTTTTCATCCGTGCTAAAGGCCATATGCCGTGGTCCTGGTCGCCAACTATTAAAATATGGAACCGTGGCGAGCTTATCGAAGCTTAATGTCCCATCA
>SYDV01000408.1 GCA_005801395.1 Planctomycetia bacterium
CAGACATGCTGCTTCACCCCCAATAAAATCACGACCAAGGGTAAATGCTTGGGCCAATCCGTCAGGACGAGCTTGTTCAACATAATTCAGCGAAATACCAAACTGGCTACCATCACCTAATAAACGACGGAAGCCGGGTAAATCATGTGGAGTAGAAATCACCAACACTTCACGGATTCCAGCCAGCATGAGGACAGATAATGGATAATAAATCATCGGCTTGTCATATACCGGCAGCAATTGCTTACTCACAGCAAGAGTGATCGGATGGAGACGAGTCCCCGATCCACCTGCAAGAATCACACCTTTCATACTTTGCAACCCTTTCACCAAACTAACGTTGAGAAAGACTGATTAAAGTCATTTTTTACGGAGGGAAAAAACCGGTGCGAAAAAATACTTAGCAAAAAAGCTAGAGCCGCCACAGAAGCAGGCCAGCATTTTCTGCCGCGTCTCGATCGAAAAACGCTTTTACATCAAGCACCGGGCCGCCTGGACAGATAGCCGCAATTTCAGCCGATGTTATCGCTTTGAATTCACGGTGGGCAACAGCAGCAATAACGGCCTGGCATTTTGGCAATTGTCTTTCAGGCAAAAGATCAACATCGTATTCATGCTTTGCTTCGACTACGCTCGCCACTGGATCCATGACCAGAGGGATACATCCAAAACGACGAAGCTCATTGAGTATGTCCACAACTTTTGTATTTCGCACATCCGGACAATCTTCTTTAAAAGTTAATCCTAATACCAATACGCGAGCACCCTTAATTGGCTTCCCTTGATGGGCCAACAAGCGCACACATTCTTGCGCAATAAATGCTCCCATGCCATCATTGATGCGCCGACCAGCCAAAATAACCTGCGGATGATAGCCGGTTTCCTCTGCCTTATGCGTCAAATAATAGGGGTCCACCCCAATGCAATGTCCTCCAACTAAGCCCGGTTTGAATGGCAGAAAATTCCATTTGGTACCGGCTGCATCCAGCACATCTTGGGTATCGATATCAAGACGGTGAAATATCAGCGCCAATTCATTCATCAAGGCAATATTTAAATCACGTTGAGTATTTTCTATGACTTTGGCTGCTTCAGCAACTTTGACACTGGCTGCGCGATAGACACCTGCGGTAATTGCTGTGCCATAAACTGAGGCCACCACATCACAGGTTTTTTCATCGGAACCACTGACGACTTTACGGATTTTGTCGACCGTGTGTTCTTTATCGCCCGGGTTGATGCGCTCTGGGCTATAACCGAAAGTGAAATCAATCCCCGCTTTGAGTTTGCTTTCGCGTTCAAGGACAGGGATACATGTTTCCTCGGTCGCCCCTGGGTACACGGTGCTTTCGTAGACGACGACTGAACCCTGGGTTAATTGTCGTCCGACAATGGTGCTGGCGCCGATGAGTGGGGTGAAATCTGGGCGTTTGGCCGTGTCTACGGGGGTGGGGACGGCGACGATATAAAATTTAACGTGTTTTAAATCGGCAGTTTGATTGGTGAAGGTCATGCCGCTGGCCACGATGGCGGCATCGCCGCTTTCGCCAACGGGATCTTTACCGGCTTTTAGGGCGGTGATTTTTCGTTCACTGACGTCGAAGCCGATGACTTGGAAATGTTTGGCGAGGCATATGGCTAATGGTAAGCCGACGTATCCCAGGCCGATCACGGCATTGGGGGCGCGGCGTTGGGCTAGGGATTCGAATAGGTTGTCGGTGGGGTGGGGCATTTTATTTGTGGGGGAGATTTTCTGGGACGAGATTATGAGGTTTTTTGACGGAGAGTGAGAGCCACTTTGGGGAGTGGCAGGGCTGGGGGAGAGATTGCCACGGGCCAGGCTGGTGCCTGGCGTTCCCGGGCCTGGGGAGATTAACGAACCGCTAAATCGCACCGCTGCGGATTAGCGGCATTAAATGCTCATGGCCGGGTTCGACCACGAAGCAACCATGACGATAAATAACGGCATCCTGGGCATTGGTCGCCTGCATGGCACGCCATGCGATGGCTGACAGGCGATCGAATTCCGCATCCGATATATTCGCCAGATCAAGATCTTCGTCGGATAAAAACCGGGCCGCAATTGGGTTCATGTTGGTAGGACTTGATAGGGAAGGATATCTTGCGCAGCGACACAACAGGCATTATGTGCTTCGGACAGTGATAAATGGTCAAGGTCCAGCGCGCGAAATTGAGTCGCCCATGGCTGCATCGCCGTCGTGTAAGCCATGATTCGCTTTTCGTCGTCACGCCGCAAGTTGCGAATTTCCGTATCAATGGCGATGGCAATAGACTCCTGATCATGTGACGCGTTCTGGTAAAATACATCGCGCAAGGTCGGTCTAATTTGCGCAAGTTTGGATTTCAATTCTGGGTGGGCAGCAAGCAATTCCATCACGTGCTGCGGGTCGAGCGTCCAACGCAATTGGTCTTCTGCTTCGTCAAGTTGAGTCGCCAAGGCACCAATGAACGAATAATCTTTAAAGCGTAATGTTTGCTTGAGCAGGATCAGTTCTTGTTTGGGGACTACCGCTGGGGCTCCAAGGTCGATCTTTGACCACATGTTTTGTAACTGCGACGGAGTCAAACGCGGTGGCCGTGAAACGAAATCGTAACGATAGCGAATGCCCGCTGCATCGATCGCTTCGAAATGTGATGACCAACCGCCGGCTAACCAACGCACGTCGAGTGGCGCGCCGAATCGATAACACGCGCCACGTCTACTCAGCTCATCACGAACCATTTTCAGCGCGGTTTCCTCCTCGCGCACAATCCAATCGCCGTCTTTTGAGGCCAAGGCTAAATGGTACCAGACGCAGGCTTGTCCGCTTGCCAATATGACGACCGGACGCACGGCATTACATGCATCAGTGAAGGCAAAATAGGGATTCGCTTCATGGTGCCCCAGAAGATGAGAAGCTGTGGTCATCTTTCCTTATATTACCTAGGCAGCAGTGTAGTCTACAGATTTGC